>JALQTV010000129.1 GCA_023268675.1 Saprospiraceae bacterium
CTTTTATGGGAAAGGATCTGCTAGATATGGAAGTGGATGAGCGAGCACTGGCAGGCATCTTCCTGGCTTTCCAATACCCTGTGGAAATTCCCGGAGTAAGCATGTCCAATTTCCTCAAAACCATCGTCAATAATCAACGTACCGCAAAAGGGCTGGAAGAAATGAAAGCTCCGGAAATGCTGAAACTCTTGCGCGAAAAAATCGACATGGTGGACATGGATCACAATATGTTGAAACGATTCCTGAATGAAGGTTTTTCCGGAGGAGAGAAAAAACGCAACGAAATGCTGCAAATGGCATTGATGGAACCCAAATTGGCTATCCTGGACGAAACAGACTCAGGCCTGGATATCGATGCCCTCCGTATCGTGGCAGACGCAGTCAACAAACTGCGTTCTAAAGACCGCTCTTTCCTCATCGTTACCCACTACCAACGCCTGCTTAACTACATTGTGCCCGATTTCATCCACGTGTTGTACAACGGACGCATCGTAAAATCAGGTACCAAAGAACTGGCACTCGAACTCGAAGAGCGCGGTTACGACTGGGTGAAAGAGGAATTTGGTGCAGCTTCCGTTTAATCTCCGAAAAATTGTATCATGTCAGCAGAAACTCAAGATAGATATATAGAAACCAAAGCCCAGCTGGCGCAGTTGTTCCAGTCAGTTGAGGCCAGCCTGAATGGCGATAGCAACCATCCCCTCCATGCTTTTCGGCGCAAAGCAATGGATAAATTGCAGACGCTGTCTTTCCCGACCCGCCGCGATGAGGACTGGAAATACACCAGCCTGAACAGACTTTTGGTCAACCAATATACCAATCAGGCATCTTTGCAGTTGACAGCCACTCAGCTGGCCCCTTACCAAATTGCAGGGGAGGATGTCATCCAATTGGTATTCGTCAATGGCATTTGGGACAAAAGCTTGTCCAAACTCTCTGCAAAACCTGATTTCCTGGTTATTGAGGACATCAAAACGGCCATGGCAGATCCGACATACAAAGATCTGATCGAAAAGGAATGGACGCAATGGGCATTGCAATCTGACAGCGCATTGGTAGCACTGAATATGGCCTTTGCCCAAAATGGACTTTTTGTCCACCTTCCAGCCAATAAGGTCGTAGAAAATCCAATTCACTGCATCCACCTGAACAGCAAAACCGATCAGCCACTTTTGGCTTCTCCGCAAATGTTTGTTGTGGCAGGCCAAAGTGCACAATTGACCATCGTGGATAGTTTTCACAGCCTTGATGAAAAAGCCGTTTATTTTAGCAACATCGTCAATCGCTTTATCCTGGAACCCAATGCCGTAGTTTACCACTACAAACTACAACAGGAGTCTATGGAAGCTTTCCAGATCAATCATACAGAAGCCTTGGTCAAACGCGACGGCAATTTCTCTTCCTTCGCACTGGATCTGGGGGGACGCATCGTGCGCAACAACATCAATGCCTTCCTGGGAGATACCGGTACCCACACCAATCTGTGGGGAGCTTATCTCGGCAAGGAAGACCAGCATATTGATAGCCAAACCTTCATCGACCATGCATTCCCGCACTGTACCAGCAACGAACTCTATAAGGGTATTCTGACCGATAAGGCCAATGGCGTATTCAACGGAAAGGTAATGGTGCACAAGGATGCCCAAAAAACCAATGCATACCAGCAAAATAGCAGTTTGGTGCTTTCCGAAAAAGCGCAAATGGATACCAAACCCCAACTCGAAATCTTTGCAGATGACGTGCGCTGCAGCCACGGAGCAACCATAGGACAACTCGATGAAAGCAGTGTATTTTATCTGAAATCCAGGGGGTTAAGCGACGAGCAGGCGCGCTCTGTGCTTCAACATGCCTTTTTGATGGAAGTCTTGGAAAACATTCACCTGGAAGGTGTAAGAGAAAAGGCAGAAAAACTGGTTTTTACAAAATTTGATTCCTGATTACAATATTATATGTTGAATAGCCCGTCACAATCTCAGACAGTTGATTTCGCAAAAATAAGAGAAGACTTTCCCATCCTTCACCGCAGTGTGAAAGGAAAACCCATGGTTTTTCTCGACAGTGCAGCTTCTAGCCAAAAGCCAAAAGCTGTCATTGATGTGCTGAACCAATATTACGAAAACACCAATGCCAACGTGCACAGAGGTGTTTACCAGCTCAGCCAGGAGGCTACCGACGCCTTTGAAGCAGGCAGACGAAAGGTACAGGCTTTCATCAATGCCAGGCACGAACACGAAGTCATTTTTGTAAGAGGTACAACAGAGGGCATCAACCTCGTAGCTTCTTCTTTCGGCAGACAATTTCTGCAAGCAGGAGACGAGATCCTTATTTCTGCCATGGAACATCATTCAAACATTGTTCCATGGCAGCTCATTGCCGGACAAACCGGAGCTTCCCTTCGTGTAATTCCCGTTAGCGATACCGGGGAACTTGACATGGAAGCTTTTGACAGCCTCCTGCATGAGCGAACAAAGATTGTGGCGCTCACCCATGTATCCAATACTATGGGAACGATCAATCCGGTCAAAACCATCATCGGCAAAGCCCATCAGAAGGGCATTCCGGTACTTATAGATGGGGCTCAGGCTATCCCACACATGGAAATTGATGTACAGGAACTGGATGCTGATTTTTATGTTTTCTCCGGCCATAAGATGCTTGGACCAACCGGAATAGGCATTTTGTATGGCAAGGAAAAATGGCTCAACCAAATGCCTCCCTACCACGGTGGGGGAGAGATGATCAAAACCGTCACTTTTGCTGAAACCACCTATGCAGACCTGCCGCACAAATTCGAAGCCGGCACCCCTGATATCTCAGGTGCCATAGGACTGGGAGCTGCCATAGATTACATCAATGCCGTTGGAAGAGACGCCATAGCTGCTTACGAACACCAACTCCTCGAATATGGTACTCAAAAAATGCTCGAGATACCAGGCATCCGCATCATAGGTACCGCTGAAAACAAGGCAAGTGTCATTTCCTTTTTGCTCGAGGGCACCCATCCCTTTGACGTGGGTACCATCCTCGATCAGATGGGAGTAGCCGTGCGCACAGGTCACCACTGTACCCAGCCTTTAATGGAAAGATTCGAAATCCCCGGTACTGTACGGGCCTCTTTCGCTTTGTACAACAACTTCGAGGATATTGACCGGCTCGTGGAAGCAGTTCAAAAAGCAGCAACCATGCTGAGATAAATTTTAAGAAGATGACCATCAACGAGATACAGGACGAAATCATAGACGAATTCAGCTTCTTTGGAGACTGGATGGAAAAGTACGAGTACATCATAGACCTTGGCAAGGGACTTTCCCTGATCGACGAGCAGTACAAAACAGATGATTACCTCATCCGCGGCTGCCAAAGTAGGGTATGGTTGCGTGCCGATGCCGCTCCTGGCGGAAAAGTAGTTTTCACGGCCGACAGCGACGCCGTTATCACTAAAGGCATTATTGCCCTGCTCATGAGGGTACTCTCAGACCAAACGGCAACTGAAGTTGCAAATGCAGATCTGTACTTCATCGACAAAATTGGACTGAAAGAGCACTTGTCACCTACTCGCTCCAACGGCTTGCTAAGCATGGTGAAGCAAATGAAATTATACGGTTTGGCACTGTCCACTCAAGCCTCCTGACCAGATAAACTGCGGAATCATGTCTGACAATCTCGAACAGCTGATCATAGAAGCCCTGAAAACGGTTTATGACCCGGAAATTCCGGTAGATATCTACGAATTGGGCCTGATTTACAACATAGATCTCCGCCAAAATGGCGTTGTGGGCATTACCATGACCCTTACTTCTCCCATGTGCCCGGTAGCAGAATCCCTGCCTATGGAAGTTCAGCAGAAGGTCATGGAAGTAGCCGGCGTAGAAGAGGTGGACTTGCAAGTTGTATTTGACCCTCCATGGAACAAGGAAATGATGAGTGAAGAAGCCAGGTTTAACTTAGACATGTTTTAATTTTATGAAAATATCTGCCCAGGAAGAATACGGACTCAGGATTTTGCTGCGGATCGCCCGCGACAACCCCGAAGATGGACTCACCATAGCAGATCTGAGTGTCGCAGAGGGGCTTTCAGCATCCTATGCTGCAAAAATCACCCGCATCCTGCGTCTCAGCGGATTTATCGAAAGCACCCGGGGTAAAGTTGGAGGATATGTATTGGGCAAAAAGCCGGAAAGCATCATCATCAACCAGGTTCTCAAAGCGCTGGGAGGAGCCTTGTTTGACCAGGAGTTCTGCGAAGCACATACAGGAGCCCTCAAACTTTGTACCAATTCTATTGACTGTTCTGTTCGCTCCCTGTGGCGAATCGTGCAACTCACCCTGGATACCGTACTTGAAAAGGTAACACTTAAAGACCTCATGGACTCCGAAATGGACGCCTCGATCATCCTTCAACGTATGATGGAAGACCAATTGAAATCACTGGAAGAGAGATTTGCACCCGGCAATTGAGTCAAAATCACCCCAATTTCCCTTTCCTGTTTATCTTTGTATGTTTGTTGATAACAACAGCCAACTAACCCGTATACAGCTTATGGACAACATGCCCTTCGTTTTATATTCCGACGGCAAGGGAAACGTTTTTGAAGATACCAGCCTTTACGCCTGCGGTCGCTCCGGTCATTATTCTACCCCCATAGATCCCGATGACTGGATTATGCTGCCGGATGGCGGTAGTTTGTACGAACTTCCCGACCGGAGAGCCATTGGGATAGACGTAGAAACCGGTGAACTGCGGCTCTGCGACAAGGGATGGGCGGTAGCAGCTTTCGTCCCCCCGGCACATACAGGATTGTACATGGCTGCCTGGGTCAACGAACCCAATGCCCAGTTATTGCCCCTCTTTTGTTATACAGCTGCAGGATGGCTCGACGGAGAATTTTATGTCAGTGCCCTTCGAATCGAGCAAGACATACGTCAAGAATGCAGTGGCTACCTACCACAAACTATAGACCAGGGTATTGCTGACAAGTTACAGACTTTCCCCAACAACCGACTGGTAGAACACCTGGCACGCAACTGTGCACAGACTTACGAGTGTCCTGCCGCCAGAAATTATTTTATGGGAAGATGGGAGTGCCCCATCCCCGTATCTCCGGCCTGTAATTCAAATTGTATAGGCTGCATCTCCTTCCAGCCGGAAGAAGAGTCCATCATATCCAGTCACGATCGCCTGCAATTCAAACCCAGTGCCGGCGAAATCGTAGAATACACCGTTGCACACCTCGAACAGGCACCTTTTCCCATCGTCAGCTTCGGGCAAGGCTGCGAAGGAGAACCCCTGCTCATGTGGGAAACCATCGAGGAATCCATCAAACAAATCCGCCGCTTTACATCTAAAGGAAGCATCAACATCAATACCAACGGAAGTAAGCCGCAAGCTGTAAAGCGCCTCTGCGAAGCAGGCCTCGACAGCATTCGGGTAAGCATGAATTCCGCTCAGAAGTGGCTTTACAATGCCTATTATCTGCCCAATAACTATACCTTCGAAGATGTGTTGGAAAGCCTGAAAATTGCCAATGAAATGGGTGCCTGGACTTCCATCAACTACTTCGTTTTTCCGGGAATGACCGATCAGGAAGAGGAGTACCAGGCTTTGCGAAAACTCATACACTATACCGGGCTCAAGATGATCCAGTGGCGCAATTTCAATATTGACCCCGATTGGTACCTCGAAAAGGTAGGCATGGAAGATACCCCGGAAAGCATGGGCATACGACAAATGATGGCAGAGCTCCGGACTGAGTTCCCCGACCTGAAGTTCGGTTATTACAACCCACCCATAGAACGCATCAACGGCAATTTTGCCCTGGATTTCGCCCACTGACCTGCTGATGTCTGTTGCTGAATGGATCATCCGGAAGGGAGAAGGCTGGGTAGCTCTCAACAAACCGGCAGGTATGCTCGTAGAAGACAACCCCTGGGAACCTGATAATCTGGAGAACCTGCTGCGTGATTACCTGGCAAAGTCCCGGAAAAAGCCCTTCGTGGGCATCGTCCATCGGCTCGACAGGGTGACCTCTGGGATCATCCTGATGGCTACCAAAAAACAAACCCTGAAAGCCTTGAACGAACAGTTTCGGGAAAAAAACATCCGAAAGCTTTACCGAGCCAGAGTAGAAGGCATCCCCAATCCTCCCGAAGCTACCCTCCGACATTGGCTGGAAACAGATCAACAGCAAAAGAAAGCCATGGTACACCAGTCCCCTCATCCAAAAACGAAAGAAGCGGTACTTCATTACAAAACGGTCAGTGTGGAAGCAAACAGCACCTTGCTGGAAATTGAACTGATGACCGGCAGGTTTCATCAAATTCGTGCACAACTGGCAGCCATAGGTCATCCCGTCGCAGGAGACAGCAAATACCATGCTACTACAGTGTTTTACAATCCTAAAGGAATTGCCCTGCAAGCTTTCGAACTAAGCTTTACAGACCCTGCCACTCAACAAGCTGTCACAATACGCCTACCCCAAACGGAGGGTTTTTAGAGCAGCACGTTTCTGATGTCTGTCCATGGCAAGTTCCAGCAATTGCGTAATCAGGTCTTTATAGGAAACACCCTCGTATTCCCACAATTGAGGATACATACTGATACTGGTAAAACCGGGTAGCGTATTTATCTCATTGATATAAATTTCTCCCGACTCGGTAAGAAACATATCCACCCTTGACAAAACGCCACAGCCCAGTGCTTGATAAGCTTTTACCGCTGTTTCCTGCAACAATTCCTGCTGGCCTGATTTCAAATCCGCCGGAATTTTAGTCTGGGCAGCCGTACTGCTTACATATTTGGCGTCAAAAGAATACTCCTCGGAGGTAATCACCTCTCCAATCACGGAAGCGCGGGGAGCTTCATTGCCCAATACGGCGCACTCCAGTTCACGTCCGTAAATCATCTCCTCGATAACAATCTTATGGTCGTACTGAAAAGCATCTGCTATCGCCCGATCAAAGCCGGCTGCATCTTTCACCTTATGAACACCGACAGAAGATCCCATATTAGCAGGCTTGATAAAAATCGGAGAACCCAATTCCTTCACAATAGCTTCATAATCCAGCTCGTCTTTTTCGTGAACAGAGCAAACCTTTCCTCTTGCCACAGAAAGCCCTGCTTCACGGAGCAGACGCTTCGCAAAATCTTTGTCCATACACACAGCAGAGCCCAATACATCCGGACCGATAAACGGCAAATCCATGATGCGAAGCAAGCCCTGTACCGTTCCATCCTCCCCCTGCGGACCATGCAGGATCAATAACACTGCATCGGGATCATCCAGCGCAGTTTGATTGTCCAGTCTGATAATTTTGCCTTTATCAAAGCCGGGAACCAGAGCAAGTGCAGGGCCTGTATCCGGCACAAAAACCCCCAGATCAGCTTCCTCAGTCAAACGCCATACACCGGAAGGATCTATCCCGATTGTAAGCACTTTGAACAAGCTGCGGTCGATGGCAGCCATAATATTTTTGGCAGACCTCACGGAAATTTCGTGTTCCGGGGATTTGCCACCGAATACAATTGCGATGGTCTTCATGGTTGAATCTATTTCGATGAAAAGCCAAATTTAGTCTGATTTATCTAAATTCCGAAAACGCACTTCTTTCCTTCGGAAAAAAGTAAATCAAATGCCGCCAAAACACAGATACTTGATTTCCATAAACTCCTCCATCCCGTACTTAGAACCCTCACGACCAATGCCACTTTCTTTTATTCCTCCGAAC
>JALQTV010000012.1 GCA_023268675.1 Saprospiraceae bacterium
AAAGTGACCTTTGTCAATATTTAATTACTTATCGTGCCTGTCCTAAAACTCGCTGAATACAATCTTCTCTAGCGTTTAATTCTTCTTCGCCTTACCTCTTCCAATTAGTGTCAATGAACTTTTTATCTAATAAATCTCAATAAAGCAAGTTCCGCAAAACCCTCCTCATTAAAATTATTCGATGTCAATTTCTAACCTCCTCATCACCCTCTCTTCACCGTTTCCCTCAGCTCATCTGCAAAAGGGAATGCAAAGATACATGCGTTTTTGCTTTTGTCAAGCTTTTTCAAAAGTTTTTTTGAAAAAATTTTCGACCAGCTTTTCAAGGAGTTGATTTTTAGTCACTTGTGATACTATTTTTTTTTGAACAGCTCATATAACGTAGTGACTCCAAAAAGCAAAAGGAAAGAATAACCAAAATCATCTAAGGGTATAGACCCTAATCTGCTACCCAGATTCTCTGTATCATTATACATGACTATGGGTGATTTGGTAAACGATCCTGTCAAAGCCCCGTTTACAATTACAAACGGAATACAGCTTACAAGATAAGCCATATAAAACCTGCTTCTTATAAGGGAAGCTCTTTTAGCATCCCATGCATAGAGATGCAAAGATAACAACCATCCGCATAAAGCGAAAGTAGTTGCGGTATAAATATTTTTGTGAAATAAAATTGCGACTAAAAAAGAGAATAGCATCAGTCCCGTTGTAATCAAGCGTTCCCTATTCAAAAAAGGATTCCAGGGCAAATAATAGTTCAGACATTCATAGATAAATACACAGGCAAATGGAACCGTAAAAAAGAAGAGCCACTCCTCTACAGGCAGTTTAAACAAAAAATATCCTGATAAGTACTGTTCGTTGAAACCCCATACTCCCTTATAGGTAAAGTAAACATCCCATACGATAAAGATGACCCCAACCAATAGGACTGCAGGAAACAATGCCTTCCACGAGCGATAATAATGAACCCGACTATCGAAACTCAGAGCAAATACCGGAATGAAGGTAAATACATGGAGGTACAGATAGGCATAAGGCGTTTCAAGAACCGATAACTGTCCGTACTTCGATACGTTCCTTGTTAATTCACCCATACCCGTATGAGGATCAAGCAACGGAAGCAACCCCGCAAGCAAGCCCGCAAGCAACCAAAACAAATACTTTCTCTGAAAGCCTGCCATGGATTACAGCAAATTAAGGCTATTCCTCAATGCGCTACTGAAAAGCAACATAATTTTCTTGCGGTCATTCACGCGTATTCGCTCATGTTTGACCTGCTGTGCCGGATAATTGCTTATTTTCTGGAAAAGATTGATGTAATACACATAGGCCAGGTAAACACCAAAACGCGCTCCCTTGGGAAGATTAAGGATACCGGCATATCCTCTGTCAAAATCTTCTTTGATATCTTTTTCAATTTCTACTTTCTCATCATTGGTAAAACAAGTAAAATCAACACCAGGAAAATATACCCTGCCTCGCTCTACAAAGTCACTTTTCATATCCCGCAAAAAATTGATTTTCTGGAAAGCTGACCCCAGGTGGCGTGCAGGCATCTTTAATTGCTCGTACATTGCCTTATCCCCTTCACAAAAAACACGCAGACACATAAGGCCCACAACTTCTGCCGAACCATATATATATTCTTTGTACAATCCGTCTTCATATCGGTCAAAATGAAGATCCATCTCCATGCTTTTCAAAAAAGCATCTATCAGTTCCCGCTCAATGCCATATTCATTCACCACCTTTTGGAAACTCTGCAGTACAGGATTCAAGCTGATCTTTCTCTCTATCGCATCATAAGTGTCCTGCCGAAATTTATCTAGCAACTCCTGTTTGTCATGCTCATGGAAGGTGTCAACAATTTCGTCTGCAAAACGAACAAAGCCATAGATGGCATAAATCGGAGCTCTAAAACGGGGGTGAAACACCCTTATCCCCAAGGAAAAGGAAGTACTGAACCTATTGGTGATAATCTTGCTGCATTCCATGCAGGTGTTGTCATACAATTCCATCATGAGCTATCTGTTTGGGTGACCGGGAACTAGTGTCGAAATAACTTTGAAATTTCTTGTGCTACAACCTGCCCGGAAATCAATGAAGGTGGTACCCCCGGACCAGGAGTAGTCAATTGACCTGTATAAAACAAATTCTTCACCTTTTTACTTCGCATCTTTGGTTTTAAGAATGCTGTTTGAAGCAAAGTATTGGCTAAACCATAAGCATTTCCTTTGAAGGCATGGTAATCTTCTTTGAAATCCTTGAGTGCAAAGGACCGTTTGTACACCACATGCTCTTTTATGCGTTGGCCGCTTAGTTTTTCCAGGCGATCCATCATTACTCCGTAATAGTGTTCTCTCATCTCATCCGTATCATCCAAGTCCGGTGCAATCGGCATCAGCAAAAACAGATTCTCTTTACCCTCAGGAGCTACAGAAGGATCTGTAACAGAAGGAGCACATAAGTAAAACAATGGATCTTTTGGCCATTGTGGCTTGTCATAAATTTCTACTGCATGTGCCTCGAAATCTGCATCAAAAAACAAATTGTGATGATGCAAGCCCGGTATCTTCTTGTCAATCCCCAAATAAAATAATAGTGAGGACGGAGCCATTACTCGCTTGTCCCAATACTTCTGATCGTACATGCGGTATGATTCCGGCAACAACTGCTGCTCAACGTGATGGTAATCTGCACTTCCCACTACAACATCGGCAGTCAGGATTTCACCCTCACATCTTACACCGGTAGCGCGTCCATTCTCCACTATGATCTCACTAACAGGCTTATTGTAGACAAATTTAACACCTTTCTCTTCTGCTAACTTCACCATTCCTGATATAATCTTGTGCATACCCCCCATCGGATACCAGGTACCCAGAGCCAGGTCAGCATGATTCATCAGACTATACAAGGCAGGTGTATTATCAGGGGTAGCGCCTAAAAACAATACAGGGAATTCCAACAATTGAATGAGTTGCGGATCTTTAAACAAATTCCTTACATATTTGCCCATGGAACGGAACATCTGCAAACGAAACAAACTCATAAGAATTCTGATGTCTGCAAACTCCATTATTGAGTGCGCCGGCTTGTGAACAAATTCAGACATGCCGACTTCGTACTTATAGGCTGCTTCTTTTAGAAAATATCGGAGCTTGTCTGCACTCCCAGGCTCTTTTTTCTCGAAGAGATCGAACAATTCATCCATGCTGGCAGGAACTTGCATGGGTTCTCCCGGACCAAAACGTATTGTATAGGAAGGATCTAGTCTAACCAGTTCATAATAATCAGCAGGGCGCTTTCCAAAGCGCGCAAAGTAATCTTCAAATACATCAGGCATCCAATACCAGCTGGGGCCCATATCAAACACGAAGCCCTCCGCCTCAAATACTCTGGCTCTCCCGCCCGGACCTTCATTTTTTTCCAGTACCGTTACTTCGAACCCCTTGTCAGCCAGAGTAGTTGCGGCAGCAATGCCGGCAAATCCCGATCCTATTACAATTACTTTTTTTCCTTCCACAATGCATATTTTAATTAATACGGATAGGAAACAGCACTTGCAAAGGAATGTTTAAATTTAGGCGGGAATAAGCCGTGCTATTTTTTACTGTCGGTAAGGCCAATTTGAAGCACCTCCTCCAAGATCATAAACATATTTGAAACCCATAGCAGACATGCGCTCCAAAGCCCTGCCACTTCTGTTCCCTGAATGACAATAAATAAAAATGGGCTTGTCACGGGGAAGCTTGTTGATCTCTGAATTGAAAGAATTTTCATAAAAATCAATATTCTGAGCTCCTTCCATGTGCCATGAATTGAACTCCATAGGAGTGCGAATGTCAACCAAAATCCCTTCAGCAGAGAATTCCTCCAGGCGTGTTTTGAAAGTAGCAGCATCTACCGTTCCTCCAGCGGGAAACAACAAATTGGCATCACTATTGTCTGCTGTTTTGGCTGCATTGCCGGAATCCTGGCTGCAGGCAGGAAAAACCAAAAGAAAAGAGACAAAAAGAAAAGCAAGTGTTCTCATCATCGTAGAAATTAATTTTTTAACAATAAAACTTATCGAATAAACCAAATAGTGATTTTTTGAATTACAATAGTCTTACAAAAGACAAATTTGTGATACTCGTTTATCTTTGAACCCGTGAACACATCAAAAGAAATTATCAACCTGTACCAATCCGGTAAAACGCTTCAATCTCTTGGAGAGGCACTCTCCCCTAACGGGAAAAAAATAAAAATCAGCGGAGTCATCGGATCTCAGCTGGCTTTCCTGCTTGCCGGCCTCTTCAAAAACCAGCCAGGTTTTTTTGTCATCCTGGCCAACGACAAAGAAGAAGCTGCCTATCTCCAAAATGACCTGGAAGCACTGATTTCAGCAGACAGGGTCTTTCTACTGCCCGATTCTTTCAAAAGCCCCAGAGCCTTTCAGCGACTCGATAGCGGCAATGTCCAGCAGCGAACCGAAATTATCAACCAGATCGATGCCATCAAACAGGGAGCCATCATCGTGACCTATCCCGAAGCTGTCTTCGAAAAGGTTGTAAACCCGGCACAACTTTCAGCTAATAAACTTAGCTTCCAAAAAGGTAACCTACTCGATCTGAATGAAACATTACATAGGCTCCAAGAGTTTCATTTCAAACGCGAAGAGTTTGTATATGAACCTGGCCAATATGCACTTCGTGGAGGAATTCTGGATATTTTTTCCTTCGGAAATGAATACCCCTACCGGATCGAAATGTTTGATGAAGAGATTGAAAGTATCCGCAATTTCAATCCCATGGACCAGCGATCCATACGAGAACTGTCCAAAGTAAGCATACTTCCCAACATAGCTTCCGGACTGACTACCGACGAAAAACAGAGTTTGTTTAATGTACTACCCAAAGAAACCGTCCTGGTTATTAAGGACATAGATAACCTGGTTGACAAATTGCAATTGTGCTTCGACCAGGCCAAAGATTTTGCCGATAGTATTTCTTCTCTGGATGAATACGAAATCAAACAAATCCTTAAAGATAGATCCTTCCTGCTTCCACGAGAGCTGGTGGAAGATATCAGCGAGTTTACCCTGATTTCTCCCAGTGATCAAAAACAACCTCTGTCATTCGATCAGGCCTTTTCTTTCCACTCTAAACCTCAACCGAATTTCAACAAAAACTTTCAACTGCTTATCGAGGATATCCAAAAAAATGAAAAAGAGGGGATCAAGACCTATCTTTTCACGGATAATCCCAAGCAAATCGAGCGCTTCTACAGCATATTTGAAGACCTGGGTCAGGAAGTGATCCTCCATCCTATCAATCATGCCATATCCGAAGGGTTCATAGACCCTGGCGCAGGAATAGCCTGTTATACCGACCACCAAATTTTTAACAGGTTTCACCGCTATAAGATAAAATCCGGTTTCAGTAAAGACAAAGCACTCAATATCAGATTAATACGAGAGCTACAACCTGGCGACTTTGTTACGCATATAGATCATGGTATTGGGAAATACTCCGGATTGGAAACCATCAATATCAACGGTCAGTTACAAGAATCAGTGCGGCTGATCTACAAGAACAACGACATTCTTTACGTCAGCATCAACTCTTTGCATAAGATTTCCAAATTTGTTGGAAAAGATGGACAAGCTCCTGTGCTCAATAAGTTGGGTTCAGAGACCTGGAAAAATCTGAAACAAAAGACCAAACGCAAATTAAAAGACATAGCAGGCGAACTAATCAAACTCTACGCAAAAAGAAAATCTTCAGGCGGCTTTGCTTTCCAACCTGACGGTTACCTCCAAAATGAACTCGAAGCATCCTTCATTTATGAAGATACACCCGACCAGCTCAAAGCTACCAATGAGGTAAAAGAGGATATGCTCAAGCCCTACCCCATGGATCGCCTGATATGCGGAGATGTAGGCTTCGGTAAGACAGAAGTAGCCATACGCGCAGCTTTCAAAGCTGTTGTTGCCGGCAAACAGGTAGCTATCCTGGTACCTACTACCATCCTAGCATTGCAACACTATAAAACATTTGCCGGCAGGCTGGCAGATTTCGGCGTAACTGTTGATTTCCTAAACAGGTTCAAAAGCGCTGCCGAGAAAAAAGTCGTCTTCCAAAAACTCAAGGAAGGAAGCATAGATATCGTCATCGGTACCCACAGCCTCCTGAACAAAGAAGTAGGTTTTAAAGACCTGGGTCTGCTCATCATTGATGAAGAACAAAAATTTGGCGTTGGCGCCAAAGAAAAACTGAGAGGCCTCAAAGTCAATGTTGATACCCTTACCCTTACCGCCACTCCCATCCCCCGCACACTCCAATTTTCACTCATGGCTGCCAGGGATCTCTCCATCATCCGTACACCTCCTCCAAATAGACAACCTATCCATACCGAAACACGTATTTTCAATGAAGATGTAGTCAAGGAGGCTATCTACTATGAAATTAACCGGGGTGGACAGGTCTTTTTTGTGCATAACAGGGTAAAAACACTACCAGACCTGGCCGCCATGGTCCAGAAATTATGCCCGGATGTCAACGTAGCCAAAGCTCATGGACAAATGGATCCCAAAGTACTTGAAGCTACCCTGATTGACTTCATCGAAAAAAAATACGACGTACTGGTTTCTACCAATATCATAGAAACAGGCTTGGATATTCCCAATGCCAATACCATTATCATCAACAATGCTCACGAATTTGGTTTGAGTGATTTACACCAACTCAGGGGACGGGTAGGGCGGTCCAACAAAAAGGCTTTCTGCTATTTATTCAGTCCTCCTTTTTCTACATTGACCCAGGAAGCC
This sequence comes from Saprospiraceae bacterium, assembly GCA_023268675.1. Classification (GTDB taxonomy): domain Bacteria; phylum Bacteroidota; class Bacteroidia; order Chitinophagales; family Saprospiraceae; genus JALQTV01. The sequence continues at coordinate 6,818 of JALQTV010000012.1, forward strand.
AGAAAACGACTCCAAACACTGGAAGAGTTTTCAGAACTTGGAAGTGGGTTCAACATTGCCATGAGAGACCTGGATATCCGTGGCGCAGGCAATCTGCTCGGTGCAGAACAAAGTGGTTTTATTGCCGACATCGGATATGAAACTTATCAGAAAATACTGGAAGAAGCTGTCAGAGAACTCAAAGAGTCTGACTTCAAAGATGTATTCCGCGAAGAACTGGAAAGCAATTACCGGTATGTCAGGGATGTTCAAATCGACACCGATGTCGAAATGCGGATTCCTGATGACTATGTCAGCAGCATTCCGGAAAGACTCAATCTATATACTCAACTGGATCTGATCGAATCAGATGAAGACCTCGATAAGTTTGCCGAAATGTTACGCGATCGCTTTGGCCCCGTACCTGATGAAGTTTTTCAACTTTTCGATGGCCTGAGACTCCGCTGGATTTGCAGAGACTTGGGAGTAGAAAGGCTTATTCTCAAGAACAGTCAGCTAAAAGCTTTTTATGTCCTAAATGCCCAATCAGACTATTATAGCACACCTTTGTTCCGATCCATCGCCAACTACCTCAACCAGGAAGGATATACCAAACTCGGGCTAAAGTTTTCCCCACACCCGCGGTATTGTATCATGGTGAAAGAAAAAGGAGGGGTAAATAGCTTGCACCAGGCTAAAACTACCCTACAGGAGCTATTGGATAACGTTTCCAAACCTGAAAAAGTCTAATCAGCCAAAGAAGGATCCATCATCTTGCCAATGAATAGGATGCTGTTACTTTGGTTTTCCCTGATCATAAATAAATATGGTCTGTTAAATTGAAGTATGGGAATATCAGGGATCGAAGTCCTGGAAACACCTACCGAACTGGCAGCCGAAGCTTCTGTTCCCTTTTCATTGACTTCAATAAAAGTCTTATGCTTAACCTCGCTTATGAAGAGCCCAACCTGATCGCTCATTCCCGAAAAGTCAGCTCTCTCAGCATCAAAGGCATCCGACACTCCAAGTTCCTGCAAGGTCTCATTCATGGCACTTTCCCACGATAATTTAAATTTTGGCATCGAAATCATCAATTCTGTATCCTCCAATTGACCGATCCAGTCATGCCATGTATCTGCTTGCAAGCTATTGAGCAATTCATTTACCAATATACCTTCATCCGGCAGCATCAAAGTCATCGAATAAACAGAATCTCCATAGGCCAGATCTACCATTTGAAAACCGTTTCCCCTGAAATAAGGATAAGCAACTTCCTGCTTTTGCATATAATCCACCTCGACCGCTTGCTTGCCTTGCCGGGTGAAAGTTCCTGTATAACTTAATTCTTCATCAAAGGGCTGTGACCAACCACTCTTGAAATAAAGGGTATTGATCAGATACATCACCAAGTTTGCAGGAACCCTGTCCACCAAATCGTTTATGGTTCCTTGTGTTGATTCAGAGACCCAATCGTTGATCTGTTGTTTCGCTGATTCCGGACCAGAAAGATCCAGTGCTTCTATCTCACTTTGAAAATACTCGCGATTGGCATCTAAAAAGGAGGGCAAAATGGGGTATTCCTTGCGGTAAAAAATAGCGTTAGACAAACCCAACTTTGTGTTTTTATCCAAAAAAGGCAATTTTTCCAACAATAACTTATTAGCAGACAACAACTCCGCCTCATCAAACATTTCCAGATGCAATGCCGCACGCAACTCATAGTCTGTCTGCCCTTCCGCACCAATTAAGGCCATAGACAAGGCAGTGGAAAGGCTTAGTGGGGAAACAAAAATGTTGTCATCTGCATGCAATTGCTGTAAGCTGCGAAGCAAGTCGAATCCAAATGACAGGTTGGCATTCGTCAAATCACATAATAGAGCAGACGCTTCGCAGTTGATTTCTTGTAATTCGAAATCATCCGGTGAAACAGGGGATTCTTTTTTACAGCCGGTGAAAAAGGTAAAACTCGCAACAAGCCCTAGTAATACAACAATTGATGTTTTCATGGCCTACTATGGTTTATTATACAGGGAAAACTATCGTCTAAATGCAGATAAGTGGGTAGATATACTAAAATGGTGGCTGCCTCCTGCGAGATGGTACACCCCACGACCATAATCTACCCTAAAGCGCCGGACTTTCAAGCCAAAACCAAATGAAAAACCGGCCAGGCTACCAAAGTTGCTCAGCGATAACTCTTTTCTCATCAAATGATTGTATCCCGTGCGCAGCACAAAGTTTTCCTGTTTCCCCAACAACAATTCCGCATTGAATACAAAGTGTCTGAAAAAATTGTCCAGCCAAATGCTGGAGGCCGTACGTTCTTGTACCGTACCATCCAACAGTAATATTCCCTGCTCTCCATTCGGATCTTCGTACAAGATATTCCACCTGTCAAGATAGCGGTACATCACAGAAAACCGCAGTGGAAGATACCTCAACCTCTTAGATAAGCCTACCTGTATTTCAAATGGCAATGGCTCAGAGGATCCGACTTCGTCGTAAGCACTCAGTTGCGTGCCTATGTTTTTAAATAAAAAGGTTGCTGTAAACTGAGAACTGGTATCTGAATACAATGCTGCAAAATCTACTGCAATACCAGCTGCATTGTAAGCCCCCAACCTCGACTGTATTATTTTGGCATTCATGCCCAGATTAAGGCGTTCCGCAAATACCTTGGAAGCCCCCATGACCAGAGCCGTTTCCCCTGCTTTGAAAGTGCCTAAAGTGGTAAAATACTCATCTGTCCACTCGAGTTCACCGTAGTTAGCATACAAAATCCCAAGGTGACCGCTCCATCCAATTTTTTTGAAATGATGTGCATAGGACGCATAACCGGATTGTATGCCAGCTACCTGAAAACTGTGATTAAATGATAAAAACTGGTGACTGGATTCCTGTAAAGCTGCCGGGTTGGAAAGCGCAAGGGTAGCATCTGCATCCGATACAGTGATTAGGTGGCCACCTAAAGCCGTGACCCGGGGAGAAGCAGGCAAATTGAGAAAATGAAAAACGGAAGAGGATACGCCAGTCTGACCGAGTAGCGATACAGTAGATAACAACCAACAAAATCCGGTAAGCAGAGCAAGAGGCCTCATAAGCATTTATTCTTCTGTTTTCCAGATGGTTTTGCAAAGTCCCTGATCACAGTCCATTTTCCTGATCAAAACTCCCTCCTCATCGTATAAGAAAAGCAGGCCGTGTTCCCTGTCGCCATTGAGGTAGTTCCCGGAAGCTTTGAGATTCCCATTTTCATAATATTCCGTAAAAGGGCCGTTCTCTTCATTATCGGCAAAAGTGACAACTTCCATCAAGTTCCCACTTTTATAGTATTTCCGCCACTCCCCCGCCATGGCATTGTCCACATACGCTCCCACCAACTCTAAACCACCACTCTCATAAAAAGCTTTGAAAACTCCGTGGAAACTACCCATTCGATACGTTTCTATCAATAGCGTATCTCCACCAGGGTAATAAAGTATTCTGGCTCCATCCAGGGTGTCGCTTACAAAAAAAGCTTCTTCTGCCAACACTCCATCCGAAGCATACTTTTGATACTTCCCCTGCTTCATTCCACTCCCTTTTTCTTGTTGAAATACTTCCCGGTATCCCAAATCATTCATTTTGTCCACTACTGCCAGGGGCTTCTTGCTAATTACATCCGTCGTACACCCAACGACGAATAAAATAAAGGGGAATAAAAGCACCTTCTGCATAGCTCTTTATGCTATCTAACGTATTCAGGCATTGTCTATTACATCCCTTCCTATACTCGAGTAATAAAACCCCTTTTCCCTCATAACATCCAAATCAAACAAGTTCCTGCCGTCAAAAATGGCAGGATGACGCAATTGTTGTTTCATTTCCTCAAAATCCGGTGCCCGGAAAACAGACCATTCTGTCACGATGGCCAATGCGTCAGCACCCGCTATTGCTTCGTAAGGGTTGCTAACATATTGAATTTTGTCTCCAAACAACTCTCGTATATTGTCCATCGCCTCAGGATCAAATGCTTTCACTACAGCCCCTGCTTCCAGCAATTTATGGATAATATAAATGGCTGGAGCCTCACGAATATCGTCCGTATTGGGTTTGAAAGCAAGTCCCCACAACCCGATTACCTTTCCTGAAAGATCTCCATTGAAGTAATGGATGATCTTGTCTGCCAGAATGATGCGCTGAACATTATTGACCAGCATGACTGCATTCAATATTTTGAACTCATAGTCACTCTGATTCGCTGTATGAGAAAGTGCCTGAACATCTTTCGGGAAACAACTTCCACCATACCCAACGCCCGGAAACAAGAATCGCTTCCCTATCCGTGTGTCACTTCCCATTCCAATGCGCACCCGCTCTACATTTGCCCCAACTTTTTCACACAAATTGGCAAGTTCGTTCATAAAAGAAATACGCGTCGCCAGATAGGCGTTTGCAGCATATTTGGTCATTTCCGCAGAGCGCTCATCCATAAAAATCACAGGATTCCCCTGACGCACAAACGGATCATACAATTGTCTCATCACACTGGCGGCTTTTTCAGAGCTCGTTCCCACTACCACCCTGTCAGGCTTTAAAAAATCTTCTACTGCCACCCCTTCTCTAAGAAATTCCGGATTGGAGACTACGTCAAAAAGGCGCTCATCCAGGTTTGCCGCAAGAATCGCATGCACCTTCTCTGCCGTACCTACCGGAACGGTACTTTTGTCAACAATAACCTTGTAATCGGTAATCATATGGCTCAACTCATCCGCTACCTTTAATATATACGACAGATCAGCAGAACCATCCTCACCGGGAGGAGTAGGCAAAGCCAGAAAGATAATGGTAGATTTTTCAACCGCCTCCGCGAGGTCGGTGGTGAAACTCAGTCTTCCCTGACGGGTATTGCGTTCGAAAAGCACTTCCAGGCCAGGTTCATAAATTGGTACAACCCCCTCCTGCATTTTTCTCACCTTTTCCTCGTTGACATCCACGCATATCACCCGGTTACCGGTTTCAGCAAAACAGGTCCCGGTTACCAGACCTACATACCCCGTACCAACAACTGCAATATTCATATAACAAGATTTTTCCTGATTCTTCAGGGAGTACAACAAAAAACATTTTATAAACCAGACGAAATACGTATGAGTTTACTTCCGGTTTAAAGATTTAGCTCTTTCCAGAAAATTTTGCGCAATTTACTAAATTCCATTGCGGACTTACCCAAAAGTCCCTGCTTTTGAACAATTCTGCACAATTCACTTCCCTTTTGAGACAATACTGATAGTTAAATGTCAGACCCCGAAAACCCCGGGGTTTCCAGATAATTTTCCAACCACAAAGTGCAATCGTCAAATTTATTAAAACACATAGATTCCGGTACCAGATCGGGAATGATGCGAATGCGTCTCAACATATCCTCTGGCTGTTCGTCAATGTGTGAAAAAGCCACTTGCACACCGCGTGTTTGTAGTTCAAGAATAGCTTCTTCCATCGCATAAAGCCCTGATTGGTCAATATAAGGCACTTTTTCCATACGGAAAATCACTACCTTAATATTGGGCAGTGCTTTCATCATCTCCTGGAAACGAGAGGCAAAGCCAAAAAACAGCGGCCCATCCAGGTGTTTGATAAAGACTTTGTCACCCAGGCGGGTGACGATATCTTTTTCGTCTTTCCACGATACTTCTCTTGAAAAATCCCGCAAAGGAGCCATGTGCGCCTTGTGTTCAACCACATCCGATATTTTCTTCATAAACAATAGAGAAGAAAGAATCATACCAATCGCAACCGCAATCAAAAGGTCCACAAAAACGGTTAGAAAAAGTACAATAAACATTACATAAACGTCAGAGCGCGGAACCGACCGAATATGCTTCAGCCCTTTATAATCAATAATGCCAATACCCACAGTAATCAAAATACCCGCAAGAACCGCATTGGGTACATGGCCGACCAAATTGCCCAGTCCAAGCAATACCGCAAGTAAAAAAAGTCCGGCCATGACACCGGAAAGCTTTGTCTTCCCACCTGAATTGGCATTGATTACCGTACGCATCGTCGCACCGGCTCCGGGAAGTCCCCCAATAATTGCCGCTCCCATGTTTCCTATACCCTGCCCTATCAGTTCCTGGTCACTGTCATGCTTGGTCTTAGTGATATTGTCTGCAACTACAGAAGTCAACAAAGAATCGATTGCACCAAGCGCGGCCAAAGTGAAAGCATATTCAAAAACTATCATCATGTGCCGGAAATCTCCGAAGACTTTTACGAAGCCCAGCTGTAGCTCCGGTAAACCGGTTGGAATCGGTCCTTTGGAATTGATCTTCAAAACAGCATCTTGCGGCAAAATAAACATTACCGCCATTGAAACCAGGATCAAAGCAACCAATGCCGCCGGAATCTTTTTTGTCAGATGAGGCAAACCATAAATAATCAGGATAGTCAATAAGGCTACACCTACTGAATAAATATTTACAACTTCAGGGATCTTGTGGATAGTTGTGATTGTCCCCAATGGTCCACCTGCAGGTGCGGCTACGCCAAAAAACGGGAATATTTGCGTAATAACGATGATTACTCCAATACCACTCATAAAGCCCGATACCACCGGATAAGGAATGTACTTGATGTATTTTCCCAGCTTAAAAAATCCAAGCAAGGCCTCAAATACACCTGCTAAAAAGAATGTCGCAATGATCAGAGGAAAAGCCAATTCCAATGTTCCGGCATAAGCTACTGCATCAGCTATGACCAAGGCTGACACTACTGTCATAGGTGCCGTCGGACCCGATATCTGTGTAGGCGTACCACCAAAAAAAGCAGCCAGTACTCCGATTGCAATGGCGCCGTAAAGTCCTGCTATGGCGCCTAAATCCGTTTGTTCTCCAAATGCCAGAGCTAACGGCAATGCTACCACACCTGCCGTCAAGCCACCCAGGAAATCTCCCCTGACATTGGAGAAATCCAGATGAAATACCTTTTTCATTCAATGATGTTTAGATTCAAATAGGAAATACGTGGGGTGAAAACTTTGCAGCCTGGCCCCTATTTGTGTTTTGATTTACCTTGTTAAAGCCGCTCTACCGACTTTAGATTTCGCTCATCGCGCTTACACCAAAATTTGCCTTCACCGCCTTTTTCAATTGCTGGCGGGCGAAGTGAATGCGGCTTTTTACTGTTCCGAGAGGGACATCCAGTATTTCTGCGATTTCGTCATACTTATAACCCTGAAATCTGAGCCAAAACGGGATCCGGAAAATTTCATCCAATTGCCCTACCATGGCTTCTAGCTCATCAATGGTAATTTTTGACGGACCCTCATTTTCCACAGTTACATCACCGGAATTGATATAAAAACCCGAATCTGTCTGATCGTTTATACAGGATTTTCTTTTTTTACTCCTGTAGTTGTTTATGAAGGTATTTTTCATGATTGTTATCAACCATGCCTTCAGATTGGTATCAGGCTTATACAAATTCCTGTATTTGAAAGCTTTGTAAGCCGTATCCTGAAACAAATCATTGGCCTCCTCACGGTCCTTGGTCAAATTCATGGCAAACGCTATCAATATACTCTCTATTTTCGAGAATTGCTGGTTAAACTCAGTTGGGCACATTTTTTCCATAATGTTAGCTTTAACAATCAACAATGATAGTTTTACTATTATCAATACAAATAAAACAATATTTTTTGATATTGTCACTACTTTTCATAACAAAAAAGCGGTTAAGGGAAAATTCCCTTAACCGCTTGATATTTAGATAACAAAAGCTTTTTCCTGGCAAGTTTTGACCTTACCTCCCAAACTAATTTCTACCCACCAAATCCAGACTCTGCCGGACAAAAGCGGCAAGTTGCTCTCCTCTCAGGAGGTTTTGGTTCAACAAGGCCAATTGGTATAGATATGTAGCAAGCGTTTCCTGCTTATCGCCATCCTGAAGCAACTGCTGTGCAATCAAGGGGTGATTGGCATTGACTACTACATTCAATTGATCTCCAAATAAATCGTTTCCGCCCGCTCCCTGCAGTTGCTGCATTTCTTTCCAACGACGCATAAACTCAGGCCTTACAATTACTACCGGAGCCTGGCCTGCACCCAGTGGACGAGTTGAGACTTGATGATTGGTATTGTTGATTACTTTGGTAAAAAGGTCTTTGATTTGAGTAGTTTCTTCTTCTGAAAGAACGGATGCTTCTTCTTTGTCTTTTTGTACTAAATTATCCACTGTATCTGAATCTACCCGTACAAAAGTAAGATCTCCCATCTGGTACTCCAGGTGTTGCATGAAGTGATTGTCCAGGACATTATCCATTAGCAACACATCGTATCCCATTTCCTTACAAGCCTCTATGTAATTGTGATGTCCCTCCTTATCATTGGTGTAAAGCAACACAATTTTATCGTGCTTATCTGTTTGGGTTGCCTTTACTTTTTCCTTGTATTCTTCGATGGTAAAGAACTCGTCCCCGATATTTTGTAGCAAAGCAAATTTCAATGCCTTATCGTAGAACTTGGTTTCTGAGATCATCCCGTATTTGACGAATGCGCCAAGATCTTCCCACTGCTTTTGGAATTGTTCGCGGTCTTTTTTGAACAGATCATTGATGCTGTCTGCTACCTTGCGCGTGATATAACCGGTAATTTTTCTCACATTGGCGTCTCCCTGCAAATAACTCCGCGAAACGTTCAATGGAATATCGGGCGAGTCAATGACCCCATGCAACAGCGTCAGGAATTCGGGGACAATGTCCTTTACATTGTCAGTAACATAAACCTGGTTGCTGTATAGCTGAATTTTGTTTTTCTGTACTTCAAAACTATTTTTGATTCGGGGGAAATACAGAATACCGGTCAAGTTGAAAGGATCGTCAATTTTGAGATGAATCCAAAACATCGGTGGCGTACTAAATGGATACAACTCTGTATAGAAGGATTTGTAATCCTCATCGGTCAAATCCGAAGGCTTTTTCTTCCAGATTGGGTGCGTATTATTGATGATGCGATCTACTTCTTTGGTAGTCGTTTCCTTTTCTTCCCCCTCTCCTGTTTCAATGGTTTCGGTAGTAGTACCGAATTTGATCGGTATGGGCAGGAATTTACAATACGTGTTAAGCAGCCCTTCTATCCGGGATTCTTCCAGATACTCCGTAGCGTCATCCGCAATGTGAAGAATGATATCTGTTCCACGCTCTGTTTTTTCCGAAGCATTTAAAGTATAGGAAGGGTCTCCTTCACAAGACCAGATCACCGGACTTGATCCTTCCTGATAAGACAAGGTATTCGCCTCTACTTTATTGGCTACCATAAATGCAGAATAGAACCCAAGACCGAAGTGGCCGATGATCCCGGCTTCATCTTTGTATTTGTCAAGAAATTCCTGGGCGCTGGAAAAAGCTACCTGGTTGAGGTACTTTTTCACCTCCTCTTCTGTCATTCCTATGCCCTTATCACGTATGGTCAGCGTTTTGGCTTCTTTGTCCAACAAAATTTCTATGCTCAAATCATCGAGACTACCTTTGTACAGCCCTTTGTTGGCAAGCGTCTTAAGCTTTGTAGTAGCATCAACTGCATTGGAAATGAGCTCCCGCAGGAATATTTCCTGCTCAGAATACAAAAACTTTTTAATGATGGGAAAGATGTTCTCCGCCTGAACTGATATTTGTCCTTTTTCCATAATCTTTGAGTTTTGCTTTCTTTCGAAACTTTCAAAGAATATGCCACCAAGGCACAACTGCCATATTGACAGGGTTTATGGAAGCTATGGCAGAAAAACGAATAGAAAAGTTTTTTCCGAAAGGAAAAAATCCGGGCAGAACAGTATTAAGGCCTGCCCGGATAATTGTAGAAAAATCAGGAACAAGAGATCTTATCAACCCTGTTTTGGTGTCTGCCTCCTTCAAAATCAGCTTCAAGAAAAGCCGAAACAATAGCAAGGGCAGTAGGTTCGTCGATAAACCTCACGGGAAGAGCAAGGACATTGGCATCGTTGTGTTGCCTCGCAAGGGAAGCAATTTCAGGAATCCAACACAAGGCTCCCCGAATTTCCTGGTATTTATTGACGGTCATGGCTACTCCATTTCCACTACCACAAAGTACAATTCCCAGATCAACCTTACCCTCAATAACATCCCTGGCCACCCGATGAGCGAAATCAGGGTAGTCAACAGAATCGACTGTGTAAGTACCATGATCGACTACTTCAACACCTGATTTTTCAAGATGAGCAATTACAAGATCCCTGTAAGGAAATCCGGCATGGTCACAACCAATTGCTATTTTTTTCGCTTTCACCCTGATTTAGTTTTGCGCTTCGCGTAATTTGTTTTCCAGGTCTTGTATGCGATATTCGCTAAACAAGCCTTCCAGTTTTTGAAGAAACTCCTGGTCGCCTGCCTGCCTTACTACATTGATGACATTTTCCATGGTCTGATAACTCAAAGCATAATCGGTATCGAAGCTGCTCTGAATCACATTCGGATCCAGGGAATTGTAAAACCGCAATCTATCTGTCAGTTCGTTAGAAAGAATCTCCAGATGTGGCTTTGCCTTGGCATATTCGCCAGCCTGAAGATAAACGCCTAGCATATAGAAGGTTCTGAAATCGTACGTGAAGTTCATCGCAGGGAAAGCTTCGAAATATCGGTCAACCATTGCGACTGCCATTTCAGTTTTATTTTCGTTCAATGCCTGCATGGCAGCCCTTCTGACACCCAATTGTATGCTTTGTACACTCGGCTGGTAGCTTCGATCAACAAAGAGATCGTATTTGTCGAAGTTTCCAAACTTAAACTTATTCATGAAATTGTCGTAGAATGCTTCCACATCGACACGACCACTACCCACAACGCCGTAGTTGCCGTCACTTGAACTCTTGATAGGTATGACCCGCAAAGCAAGCCCTTCCAGCTCCATATAATCATTTAGGCCCTGGAACTTGTCTGGTCTGCAGGTAACTGCAAAATAAATAGGCCTTTCGAAAAGATTATTGGCCAAAATATCTAAAATAGCTACATCATCTTTCATGATATAACCCTCCGGCAAGGAAATGGGAATTCTGTCCACAATCTTCGAAGCCTCTTCGGGGGCTACCATGCCATTAGCTATTGCCTTAGCTGAATCCACCTGAATATAAGCATTGCGAGTAGGATATAGTCCTTTGACAATATTTCCACTTCCTGTACGCATTGGATGATCTTCTCCAATAAATTGGATCAGATCACGCAATTCCATAGCTGGATTTTGCTGACTCTGATTGAAGTAAAACACCTGATTGCGGTTTCTTCCCCGATATGCTTCCTGAGGAATGCCCATTTTTATCGGGGGAGAATCATTGATCTTTCTTCTCAACTGATCAATATACCAGTCAACAGCTATCAAACTCAAATTCACTACGCGTACATCTTTTCTTACTCCTTCGACTTCCTGCGCATACCACAATGGATAAGTATCATTGTCACCATAGGTGAAAATAATGGCATTTGGAGCACAGGAATTAAGGAAGTTTGTCGCGTAGTCCCTTGATCCCTTAATCTGACGACGACTGTGGTCGTCAAAATTTTCGAAGCCCATCAAAAGAGGGGCAACCATCACCAATGCTATGGAAACAATGGAAGCCATGCGCGCATTGAGCTTGCCTTTTTCCTGCAACCCCTTATACAAAGCGAGGACACCCATTCCTATCCAGATACAATACGTAAAAAACGACCCTGCCAGTACATAATCCCTTTCACGGGGTTCATTCGGCGGTTGGTTTGAGTATACGATAATACCGATACCTGTGATGATGAACATTGCCAGCAGAGCAAGGAAGTCCTCACTTCTACGGCGATAGTGGTAAAACAACCCAAGCAAGCCAAAGATGAAAGGCAACATGAAATAAGTATTGCGCCCTTTGTCATTTTTTATGCTGCCGGGAAGATTCCGCTGGTTGTATAACCTCACATTGTCAATAAATGGAATACCCGAAATCCAGTGACCGCTGGATTTATCCCAGGGTTTGAACCCCTGCTCGCCATTTTGCCTACCGGAAAAATTCCACATAAAGTAACGCCAGTACATCCAACCTATCTGATACCGAAGGAAGAAACTGACATTATCTACAAAATTAGGTCTGCCAGGAGGCAAAGGCTGTTGGGGATTTAAACCAATCCATTCTTTGTATATGCCTGTTCTGCTAGATGAGTTGTCTCCCATTCGAGGGAAAAAGACTTCATCTTTAGCGTCATAAACCATCTCAAAGCGCTCATCGACTACCTCATACCGATCCCCTACTTTGCCATATCTTTCACTTGGAGAAGTGGTACGCACTGGTTGTGCATTGAATTGAGGCCCTTTCAACAAAGCCCTTTCACCATATTGCTCGCGGTTCAGATAAGGAATGAGCCGCATGGCATCACTCGGAGCGTTCATGTTTACCGGAGGGTTTGCATTCGCCCGAATGACCACTGCACCTATCGTAGAAAAAGCAATCACAACCAAAGTCGCTCCTACAAAAAGATGTTGCAATACCAAACTTTGTTTCTTGTTAGCATAGTACAATCCACCTGCAAGCGATCCTCCTATCAGTAAAACTGTAGGAAGCAAACCGCTGTTAAAAGGAAGCCCTACCCCGTTGACCATCATAAGCTCGAAAAAGGCCCATATCTTGGGGATTCCGATAATCACGAAAAGTTGGACAAACAACAGCAGACCCACACCAACCACAGAGGCGATTGCCACCCCTTTAAAGTTGTGGTTTTTATACTTTTTAAAGTAGTAAAAAATTGCCAGTGCAGGAAAAGTAAGCAAACTCAACAAGTGTACCCCAATGGAAAGTCCCGCCGAGTACACCGTAAACAAAATCCATTTATCACTTTCACTATTATCCGGCAAACTGTACCACTTGATCATAGACCAAAGTGTCATGGCTGTAAAGAAAGTAGACAGGGCATATACCTCGCCTTCTACCGCAGAAAACCAAATGGAAGTACTGAAAGCCATTGAAAGACCTGCCACTAATCCGGCACCTGCCAAAACCACATTTTCGGTTTCAGAAGCTTCTCCCGACCTGCCTACCAGAGCCAGTTTTCCAAGCATGATGGTAGTCCAACTGATAAACATCGCAGCAAAAGCCGTAGCCAAGCCCGACATAAGGTTCACAGCAAAAGCTATGTGCTCCGGATTGTCCGAAAAAAGTTCAGCTACAGCCGTAAACAACCTTCCTATCAAAAGGAAAAGGGGTGCTCCGGGAGGGTGGACAACCTGTAATTTATATGCCCCAAGAATAAACTCTCCGCAATCCCACAAACTACCGGTTCGTTCCACAGAGAAGAAATAGACAATCGCTGCAATGCCAAATGCCAGCCAACCGGCGATCGTTTGAATTCGATTTTTTGATCCCATGAAATATTTTATTTTACAAAGACTTAAAGGGGATAGCTAATTAGTCATACTTTAAAGCAAGATTGATTATCTTAAAGTATATTTGCACCACAAATCTAATAAATTTTATCAGGTGGTTTTGACAAAATCAACAATTGCTGCCACGCAATAGTACAATTCCAATGCCACACGATTGTTCATGCGCTCATCAGCTAAACCTGTTGACAAACTCCTAAACAAGGGCATAACTTATGATGAAACTATTGCTTACTTCCTTGATTGTTTATACCCTGTATAAATATTTTCTCAAACCTCAACTGGCAGTACCTCCCCGTTCCCAAGAATCCTCTCAGGCTTTTTCCAACCCCAACGAGGCATCCAAAGAATCAGATGAGGGAGAATACATCGATTACGAAGAAATTAAATAATTATTATACGCTTTTTACGCAAATGACAAACGAACCCGGCAATATCGGTGATCTTGTCCTATACAAGAACAACCAGTTCATTGCTTTCAACAAACCAGGAGGCCTGCCCTCACAAGATGATCAGACGAAAGAAAAATCACTGCTCAATCTGGCAGAAATCTATTGCAAATGTCCTATTCATATCATCAACCGAATAGACAGGCCTACCAGCGGCGTAGTTCTTTTTTCTAAAACAAAACAATCGCAAGCCAGTATCAACGAGCAACTTCGCGAAAGACAAATAGAAAAGTGGTACCTCGCCGTAGTGGACAAAAACATTGCTCCTGATAAGCAAACTCTGACGCACACGCTGCTTAAAGACAGCAAACGCAAACAGGCACTGGTAGTAGAAGAAGGACATCCTCAAGGCAAAAAAGCTACTTTGAACTACGAGGTCCTGGAAACCATAGATCGCTATGCACTCCTGCTCATCAAAATGGAAACAGGAAGGTTCCATCAGATCAGAGCCCAACTGGCACATATCGGTTTTCCCATCAAAGGAGATGTGAAATACGGCTTTCGAAGATCCAACAAAGACAGATCCATTCATTTGCATGCCTGGAAAATGGCTTTTACTCATCCGGTTTCAGGCGAACGCGTTACGCTTACCGCTCCCGTTCCGGAAGAACCAGTCTGGCAAGCGTTTCAGTATCCTCAAAGTCATTAGCTATGGAAACCTTGTTGCGCTACTTTCCAAAACTCAGCGATACACAAATCAGTCAATTTGAAGCCCTCCTGCCCTTCTACAAGGAATGGAATGCCAAAATTAATGTGATCTCTAGAAAGGATATCGATAACCTCATGGTGCACCATGTCCTACACTCCCTGGCTATCGCCAGATATGTACATTTTTTACCGGATACCAAAATACTGGATCTTGGCACAGGAGGAGGATTTCCGGGAATTCCACTGGCCATTTTTTTTCCGCAGGTTCATTTTACTTTAATAGACGGAACCCGAAAAAAAATCCTGGTTGTGGAAGAAGCCTGCCAGCACCTGGAATTGAAAAATGTAAGTCCAAAAGCGATGAGAGCTGAAGAAACAAAAGAAAAATTTGACTTTGTAGTCTCCAGAGCCGTTACTGCTTTAGATCAATTGCTGCTCTGGTCCAGGCCCCTCATCAGCCATCGCCAGAAAAACGCCATACCCAACGGATTGCTTACCCTCAAAGGTGGTCGGGTAAAACAGGAATTGAAAACCATCCCACGGGGAAATTACGCAGAAACTACCCCCGTTTCAGAATATTTCGACGATCCTTTTTTTGAAGAAAAATACCTGATCTACGTTCAGATTTAGGTACAAAGTCGGACATCTTCTGCACAGGTATTTTTGCTTCCACGGCTTTTTTGTACTTTTACGACGATTAATTTAAGCTCAAATTTTACCGCCCATGTCGTCATTCGAAATAGCAGGCAAGCTCCATAAAAAATTCGAGGCCGAAAAGAAGACTTCAAACTTTGAAGCCAGAGAATTTGTGATCGAAATCCAGGATGGCAACTACAGCCAATACATCAAA
The DNA here is from genome assembly GCA_023268675.1 of Saprospiraceae bacterium. Classification (GTDB taxonomy): domain Bacteria; phylum Bacteroidota; class Bacteroidia; order Chitinophagales; family Saprospiraceae; genus JALQTV01. The sequence goes on from JALQTV010000012.1 coordinate 22,129, forward strand.
TTTCAATTGGTACAGGATCGTTGCGCCCTCATCGATAATTATGAGGAAGGAGACCAGATCAAGGTTCATTTTAACCTCAGGGGACGTGAATGGAACGACAAGTATTTCACCAACCTGAATGCATGGAGAATTGAAGCTGAAGTCCAGGAAGAAGCAGCTACAAAACAACCACTAGAAGTAGGTACAAGTACACCATTCCCTACAACTTCAGATGAACCTCCGGCCTCATTCGACGACGATCTGCCTTTTTAGGAGGGCTATCAAGCTGTCATCAAGTCCATGATCTGAGCCGCGTGGTCCTTGGTTTTTACCTTTCCAATGACATGCAGTATGCGGCCTTCTTCGTCAATGACAAAGGTAGTTCGATGTACTCCGTCAAATAATTTTCCATACATGGTTTTCGGGCCCCACACACCAAAAGCACGCATCACTTGCTTGTCTTCATCGGCAATCAGCGGAAAGGGCAGCTGGTATTTTTCAATAAAATTTTTGTGCTTCTTTTCCCCATCAGGACTGACTCCCAATAACTCAAAACCCTGATCCTGTAAAGATCCATATCCATCTCTAAGAGAGCATACTTCAGCGGTACATCCCGGAGTATTGTCCTTTGGATAAAAAAACAAGATGAGTTTTTTCCCACGATAATCTTCTGAACGAACAATCGAGCCGTCCTGTATTTTTCCTTCGAAAGAAGGAGCCATATCGCCCACCTGTAAAGTTGTCATAATGGTCTGATTTTTTGATTAATAAGCGAATTCCTGCTTGAATTCAGCCTGGTTTCCCATGGCGTCCGTAACGAGTAACCTCAACTCATGCCTGCCTCTTTCCAGTTCTTTTTCCAACACATGGGTGAGTAAATTGTTTTTCGCATCGTATTCCATCAAGATCCAGTTTCCATCTATGCTCCCCTCGTATTTCAATCCTCCCCCGGCAATATCATCGCGAATCTTAAACTTAAGCATTTGACCAGGTACGTGTCTGGAAGAAAAATTGATCGGTCTGATTTCCGGAGGAGTAAGGTCTGTCATAATGACAAAATCTCCGAAAGTCTTCACTTTTGCTGATAAAAAATCCCCCTTCCAACGTCCACCATAATTTACAATGACATTATTGAGATCACAGCGGCCTATGAAAGCTTTTTCCCTCAACTCTTCGGGAAGTCCTTCCGCTCTGATGGAAAGCTCGAAATACTCATGCACGGGAGTAAGCGAGGGCTGAAGGGAATGCACCAAAGAGTAATGACCCGCCGAACTATCTGCAAAAGAATCATATTGCAGAAAAAGATCTGCATAAAAAGTTCCGGAAGCAAAGCCAATGCTTGCATCAGGGCCCTGAACAACACTCTCCTCGTCGTGTGGCAGAATATAATTATAACTGACAGGTTCACGTTCAACAACCGAACCTCGTTTGACCCAGAAAGCAAGTTCACTGGTATTGCCATTCAGATCGCCGGCTACAAGTCTGATATGCTTGGCCTTGTACTGACTCAGTTGTACGACCCCTGCAGGTTTGTTTTCATGGCGATAAATTTCCAGGTCGTTGCCCGGAAGTATGAAACAGCGGTTAAAATAACTCCTGCGCCGAACTTGTTCTTCGTAATCCAGATGTGCATTGATGTATTTTGATTCCTGTTTTTGAAGACGATCCATTTTAAAAGAATAGACACGCACACCATCCTCATACATTTCCAGACTATAAAGCCCATTCAGGTTGTAAGAGCCATTCATCCTGTCAAAAGCCTTCAAGCCAAATCCTGCCCGCCAGGCTCCTATGACAAGCGTATCCTGCAAAGTAGTATACGTTCCGTTTCGGGAAACCAGGGTGAGCGTCTCATCCTGAAGTGTTTCCAACCCGGGGCCCAAGTGATAAACTTTCAGTTGGCGCATTAGCGGAGGAATTTCATCCTCAAAAGGAACACCCATTAAGAGCGGATTGACTGCATTGCCTGAATCTGTTTCCCTGATTTCAAAATGCAGATGAGGTCCCTGCGTACTTCCGGTAAGTCCGATGTATCCAATCAAATCTCCTTTGCGCACAGGAAAAAGATCCTTTTCCGGACTCAAATCCAATTCAAAACGCTGTTCATCAAATTGTATCTCTCTAACATAATCGTTGACTGCCGGAGTAAAAGTCTTCATGTGAGCATACAGGGAAGTAAAACCATTGGGGTGGCTCAAATAAAGCGCCTTCCCATAGCCACTGCCCGAAATGCCAATACGGGAAATATAACCATCTGCTGCTGCAAAAATAGGGGTCCCCAATGCCCCTTTGATATCTATTCCTTCATGAAAGTGGTTGGGACGCAGTTCTCCGAAAGAACCGGACAGGCGAACAGACTCATTGAGTGGTGAATTGAAATCTCCGGAAATCAGAGGTTCCGGATCGTTAAAAGACCAGCCCAACAAAATAGCACTGACTAAGGAAATAACCCTGATAAACAAAGGTTTGATCATTCGCTTCATCTTTTTAAATTCCAATCTTTGCCCGTATCTATACAGGCCTCATTTTTTTGCATTAGCGATAAAAATTCACGGCGAGGAATCGCCCGTGCACCCAGACTAGCCAAATGGGTAGTTTCCTGCTGACAGTCTATCAATTGACACCCTATCTCCGCCAAATCTCTGACCAGCGTGATAAATCCAAACTTGGAAGCGTTGGAAACATCGGCAAACATAGACTCTCCAAAAAATACCTTACCCAAATATATCCCATACAACCCTCCTACCAAGGCTTTCCCCTGCCAGACTTCAACAGAGTGTGCAATTCCCATCTCATGCAAAGTGCAATAAGCCTCCAACATCTCGGAAGTAATCCAAGTCCCGCCACCGCGACTCGAATAATCGGATTGCTGGCAGTGCGTGATTACCGAGCGGAAGTCAGTATCATAAGTAACCTCAAATTTTTTTTGATTAAAATAAGGACGCATGCTTTTAGACACCTTAAGTTCATCCGGAAAAAGGACAAACCGGGGGTCGGGTGACCACCAGAGGATTTCATCTCCGGGATTGTACCAGGGAAAGATGCCCCGGGTATAAGCTTCGATAAGCCTTTCCGGTGACAAGTCTCCACCCACAGCAAGGATTCCCTGAGCATTCGCCAGGGCAGGATTGGGAAAACTTATGTCTAAGAGGCTTAGCCAAAATACAGGCATAGGAACGAAAAATTGCTAGCTGACAGTCTCGATCACAGCTGAAAGTCCCCTCTCAACCAACGCATCCTTTTTGGGCTTAAGTACAGACAAAGGCGCTGTTTTGACAGTTGCTTTCCCTTTGAAATGAATGAGAAGAGAAAGCTGTTCTGCCTGAACTTCAGAGTGATCCAACACTTCCATAAAGCATTGGATCACCCAATCAAAGGTATTGACATCGTCATTGTACACCACCAACTGTGCGGGCGTGCCTGTAGAGGAATCTATTACCTCATCTTCTACCAGTACCTCTTCTTCAGAAGGATCCCAGGCAGTAGCATTTTGCAAGAGAAGGGTGTTCATGACAAACAATTTTTCAGAAGGTTTTAATTAAGTCCTGCCAATACTTCATTCAAGGCTTTGAAATCGGGCAGGTCTCCTGCTGACTCCAAAACTTCAGCGTATTGGATGTGGCCTGTTCCATCTACAACGAAAGCAGCTCTGCGGGATACTCCCAACATGCCAAACACAAATTCGTCGTAAAAAGCACCATAAGCCTTTGATACTTCCTTGTTAAAGTCAGAAAGCAACGGGAAATTTAATCCTTGATCTTCCTTGAATCTCCCAAGCGTAAAAATAGAATCAACAGAGATTGCAAGCACTTGTGCGTTTAGCTGATTGTAATCAGCTATGCCATCTCTTACGCTGCACAATTCCGTCGTACAAACGCTGGTAAATGCCTGCGGGAAAAAAAGAATCACAACATTTTTTCCGGAAAAATCTCCAAGGGATACTTCTTCCTTCTCGGAAGAAAAAAGTTTGAATGCAGGTGCTTTGTCGCCAATCTTTAGAGCCATGATATCCTATTTTTTACA
>JALQTV010000130.1 GCA_023268675.1 Saprospiraceae bacterium
ATTATTGGAAACAAAACCCTCAAACGCTTTGACCTGATCATCAATTATGTAGACGAGGAAGTCTATCTAAAACCCAACAGGCTGCGAAGAAAAGCCTTCAAATACGATAAAAGCGGCTTGTACATAGCTGCCTATGGCAAACACCTCAACCAGTTTACCATTTTTGATGTGATTGACAGCAGCCCCTCAGCTATCGCAGGCCTGCAAAGAGGGGACCAGATCTTGTCGATCAATCGATGGCCCGCATTCCTCATGAATCTGGATAATCTCAACAATAAACTCAGAAAAAAAGAAGGGAAAAAAATACGACTCCGCATCCTCAGAGAAGGAGAAGAACTCATTTTTTCTTTCAAACTCAGGGAACTGATATAAATTGGTGCAATTTTCCAATCGTTTACCACGATTGTCACCTTGGTTTTGTAATCCAGGTGTCGTATATTTGCGCCTCGAATCATTTATTCATTTAAAAACACCAGTATGTTTGCAATTGTCACTATAGCTGGTCAGCAGTTTAAAGTTGAAGAAGGGCAAGAGCTCTTCGTCCACCAGCTGGGGGCATCAGAAGGAGACAAAGTTTCCTTCGATGAAGTCCATTTGATTGAAAAGGATGGAAAAGTAAGCCTTGGCAAACCTTTCCTTGCAGGCGGTTCCGTTGATGCAACGGTCGTGAACCACCAAAAAGGCAACAAAGTCATCGTCTTCAAAAAGAAAAGAAGAAAAGGCTACCGCAAGAAAAACGGTCACCGCCAAAGTTTTACCAAAATCAAAATCGAAGCAATCAAGGGTTAATCCTTTTTTTTGATCAAAAAATTATTCAGATATGGCACATAAGAAAGGGGTAGGTAGTACCGATAATGGCCGGGATAGTAAGAGTAAACGTCTCGGTGTAAAATTGTTTGGTGGCCAGACCGCAAAAGCCGGTAACATCATCGTTCGCCAAAGAGGTACCAAGTTCCACCCGGGTGAAAATGTTTACCTGGCCAAAGATTATACCCTCCACGCAGCAGTGGACGGTAAAGTGGCTTTCAAAAAGAAAAAATCTGACAGAACTTACGTTAGTATCATCCCGGCAGGTACTGATACTATGGTAGCACCAAAGCCGGCAGCAAAGAAAGCCAGCGCTCCTGCAGCTCCAACCAAAGCTTCTGACAGCAAAATAACCTTGCCTTCCGGCAAAAAAATTACTGCAGACGACCTGAAAGTGATCGAAGGTGTAGGTCCTAAAATCGAAGGATTGCTACAAGATGCTGGCATCACAACATGGAAAGCATTGGCAGAAGCAGACATCGAGCAGCTGAAAGGAATCCTCGAAGAAGCAGGAAGCCGCTACAAAATGCACGACCCCACTACCTGGGCAAAACAGGCTCAACTTGCCGCCAATGGCGAATGGGAAGCACTGGAAACTTACCAGGATGAGTTGAAAGGTGGTAAAGAAGTATAAGCAATAATCCTTTTGCTTATTCACCATAAAAAAGAGGCGCTCCAACTGATGGAGGCGCCTCTTTTTATATTTTTTCGAGCGAAGCTGAAGAAACCCATCCTTCTTCTCCATTACTAAGCCTTATCTTGTGCCACTGGTCAAACTGATCCAGACACAATACCTTCCAGCCTTCTTTCAAAGACAATAAATCCTGGCTATCCTCATCAGGAGCTACGCGAAGCAAACTGCCTTCTTCCATGATAATAGCATAAGGATTGGATGCTTCAAGTTTTATTCGGCCAAAACCCAGTACAAGCGGCAAAATACAAAGCATCAAACCTGCAAGACCTGCTGCAAAACCTTGCTTTTTCCTTTGCCGGCTACGCCCAAGCAGCCACAAAGACCAGCCTGTAGCACTCACCCAAAGCAAGGAGAGTCCGATAAAGGTCCAGGTTCCTGCCGAAAAAATAATAAGCAGCTTTTCCCACCATACCCGCAAAAAAAAGGGCGTCAGCACTTCAAGTTCGGGTTGAATCTGCCCGGAAACAAAATCCAGGTTTTCACGAGCCTGCCTGTCGGAGGGATCAAGCAACAACGCCCGCTCGTAGTTCAAGATCGCCTTGCCGGGAACACCGGATTTGTACCAGGCGTTTCCCAAATTGTAATACAATGCAGCCGAATGCTGCCCCGTTGACAAAATACCTTCATACAAGGCAATCGCCCGATCGTATTCCTCATTTCGATAGGCACCAATTGCTTCCTGCATCTGTTGTGTCGCACCTAAATTCTGAGCTGCCAAAGCATTCATGGAGAGCAGCCAAAAAAAAAGGATCCAGCTCTTCTTCATAAACATCGATTTTTACTTTATTGGTTTTGCATCACTTTTTCTGTTTCCGCAGCAAGATTCAGGCGTTGAAAGACCTGTGCGGCATGTTGGCACTTGATTACCTTTCTGGTTCCAAACAAGTCTTCCAATTTCTTTGGCCGGGCCTCTTTTTCCCAACAAAATCCCTTTAATTTTACGGCCTCGTGATCCACCTGGTTCATGGGAAGCAACTCCCCTTTGGGTTCCGTCAGGAAAGCAATCCTGTCCAGCGTTTTATTGGTAAAATACAAATTCATCTCACTACAAACTGTCTGATTCAGACCGATATAAGCCTGCTCTTCGTCCATGGCATAATACAGCGACTCTGCATTGCCGGATACATCCATGCGCTCTATTTCGCCGGATTGGAAAAAAGCAGTGATGTTTTTTCCTTTGATCTGATTGAAATAAATTTCATCCGGAGAGTTGATAATGAGTGCGCTGTTGCGCAAAAATACTTGATCGATCGCGTCGTTTTTGAGTGCCACTTCTATCGAATCTGCCAAAAATTGGGTGGTATCCGACCAAAGGATGGGTCCATAGTAAAAATTGAAACTCGAATCAGCACTGAAATAAGCCAATGAGTCTGCCAATGCCTGCAAATTGCTCTTGTAAAGGCGCACATCGTAGTAGGCCAATAAGACCCGGGAACTGTCCAGACCGCTAGTATCAGGGCGGTAGGCCAGCAGCGTATCTGCCGTCAGGTAGAGCGTATCCCCTTCCATCAGGGTACTCATCAAAGGTTTGCCTTTGAAGCCTCCGGTAGCCCTGATGTAATCGCGCTCTTGTTCGAAATCAATGTTGGCGCACTTGATAGACAAATTTGCAGAAGTATCTTGCCAGACGACCGCTCCGATAGCCTGCCCCATACCGCCACCTTCTGCATAGTTTATTTCATCTGCTTCCAGCAACTGAGGAGGATTGCTCACCAATGAGCGTCCTTTGGTATAATATATTTCGTTGAGGGCATCATAATAGATATATGGACCGGCAATTTCTTGTTTGTCGTCTGCATACCTGGCATTTCCATCCAATATGGTCAGTTCTTTTGCTTCATCATAAGTAATCCGGTCTGCGCTTGCCTTTCTTTCAGCATCTTCAAACCTGGCATTTCCCACCAGAAGATAGGTACGATTTTGGCCGTCAAAGTCTATCGTATCTGCCTCCGCCACCTGTGCCCCTCTCTTGACTACTGCATCGGTATAAAAAGCACCGACCTGTGAATCAATATTATAACTCCCTGCTTCGCAGAAAATCTGAGTGCTGTCCTGAACAATCCTGGTAGGGCCAAAAAAATGCGTCTGCCCCGTGTTTGTAAAATATTCCACACTATCAGATACCAAAGTAAAAGCAGTGTCTATCAACACCACTTCGTCCCGGAACATCACCATGCTTGAATCTACAAAGTAATATCCCCTCCGGCTCGATAATTGCATGCTGTCGCTTACCATAGTTGCTCCATATAGATAAGTAGCTACCTTGGTATTGACGTTGTAGCTCAACTGATTGGTGAACAGTTGTTGTTTTTCATTGCTCAGGATTACCTGACCAAAAAATTCAGCCAGTCCCAGAGTCCCGTCATAAATCAGCGAATCGGCGAAAATACTGGTAGAATCCCCCTGCTGAATAATGACATTGCCCCGCGCCACTACATAATCCCCGTCGCGTATGGTGGCAGAATCGCAGTACATAAAAATACTGTCCTGCCGCAATTCGACAGCCCCTGCCAGTATCTGCAGGTAGGATTTATCAGCCAATTGTACGAAATTGAGCAGATCAGCGTGATCTACCTGTACCAGTTGTTCTGCTTCCCTGAGCGTATCCACGCTTACCTGAGCGAAGAGCTTGCCGGAAGCCAGCAAAACAAAACAGGCCACTATCAATTTGCGTATTGTCATTCCACGTTTTTTATAAGGTCTCAGATATCAATTTGGCCCCACGAGCTCCCACAAGACTGCCTATGGCTACTCCCATGCCCCCCATACGCACTGCTACCGCAATATGGGTATCTACCCATTCTATCAGGGGCTTCTTGCTGTTGCCTACTCCCAAGATGCCGCTCCACCAAAAGTCTTCTTCCCAGGAAACTCCGGGCAAAAAGACGGTATCAAGCAGGTCTCGCAGTGCATTTCGGATCAATTCCGTAGTGCCGAAGGCTGCGGTCTGTTCGACTTCGGGCGACAAATGCCTGCCTCCTCCTATTAAAATACGGTTGTCTATGTTCCGAAGGTAAAAATAACCTTTATCGTAATGAAAACAGCCATTTACCTTTAATCCGGCAATAGGTTGGGTTATCAGCACCTGATTTCGGGCCGGAACGACATCCAACTGTGGCATTAGTTGTGCTGCAAAGCCATTGGTGCAAAGCAAAGCCTTTCGTGCTTTGAACTTCCATCCATCTGACATGACAAGTACTACTCCCCCTTCTTCTTGTTCCAAAGTGGTGAGCGTGATGCCATGCACCAATAAAACGCCAACTTCCTGTGCCTTGCGAGTCAAGGCCAACATCATCTTGCCGGTATGAATCTGCCCCTCGGCACTGTTCAGAATCATGTGCTTCGCACCTCCGCCAAAACCAAAATCCCCTATCTTATCATTAGAAGGACGAAATACTGCTGTTTTGCCAATCACTTCTTTCAAGCGGCGATTCAATTCTGGCAATTGATCGAGGCTGGCCTCGTACAAATCCTTATCCGCTTCGCGAAAAAGCTCATATCCTCCCAGGCCCTCATAGCCAATGGCAGCATCCCCCAATAATTCGCGCAAGTTACGCAGGCCATTCCAACGCATGTACACGGTTTCCCAAGTCAGCTCCTCACCCTGTTTTGACAAGTCGTCGAGCAATTCTGAGGCACTGCCAAAACAGGCAAAGCCTGCATTTTTGGTGCTTGCCCCACTGGGAAGTGCGCCCCTTTCCAAAACCAATACCTTTAGCCTGGGACTTTGTTGCTTTATCGCAATGGCTGCACTAAGCCCCACCAAACCTGATCCTATAATGGCAACATCAACCTGATCAAACCAGGTATCTTTTTCCCAAAAACTCAGATTGTTTGTCAAAACGTCTGTCATACCCCAAAAATCATATTTGAAACACATTCCGGGTGGGGAAGCCCTGTCATTTTTGAAAACAAATAACCAGACTTAAGTATATTTACCCCACACACAAATTTAATCAATCTATGATACAAAGAATTCAAACCCTGTTTTTGTTGTTGGCTGTTCTTTCCATCGGGGGCTTGGCCGTCCTGCCATTTTTGTCCTCTTCACAAGCAGCTTCCCAATCCGGTTTTTTCAGTGATGGGATTTATGATGTACATGACCACATTTCATTTTTGGTCATTTTCAGTCTTGCTGCTGTACTGGCGCTGGTGAGTCTTTTTTCTTACAGCACCCGCAAAAGGCAGTTGCAACTCAATACCTGGTCACGCTGGTTGGTGTTGGCTGGATTTGCTGTCGTATTCGCTTTGTTATTCATCAATGATGCTGCTGTATTATCTGCCGGATTTACCCCCGGAGCCGGGTTGCTTATGCCCCCCGCATTTTGGATCTTTTCCATCCTGGCTTCCAGGAATATTCAGAAAGACGAAAACCTGATCAAATCCATGGATCGCTTGCGCTAAAAAATAAAAAGGCTCAACTTTCATTCAAAGTTGAGCCTTTTTTGGGCGAAGCCCTGAGCAGATTAATAAGACCAGAGATCGTGCTCGTAGCTGAAGATTTTATCTTTGATCTTACCTGCCTCCATCAAAAGATCCAGACCAGACAGATAATCATCAATTTTTCTATCGTACACGTTTGATTCCTTGTAGATATAGCTGGCAAAGAAGCGCATTTCAAAAAGATCCTCCCAGGTCATGGGAGTAGAATCGTTGTTGAACATGTTGAATGCTTTCTCTCTGGACAATATTTTGCGTGCTTCGGGATAATACACCCAAAACAAGGCCTCTTGTCCCATATAATCACCATTGTCACTGTAAGCGTCTCGGATAGGAGCTATACCCAGGATTCTTTTCTGGAAAGTAGAACCCTCTTCTTCGAAGAACCAGATTTCTTTCACCCGGAACTGCTTGATATCTTCGGGGTTCATTTCCTGAACTACTTCTTTAACAATTGCTTCACCTGTTTCAGGATCAATAGTTGTGACCGTCTCTTTTTTGTTGATTTTGCTGTCCATATCATCCTTTGAAAGGGGAGTTTCAAAGGTTTCATCTGCGTAAGTTGTAAGTTCCAGGTTTTCAGCAGCCTCCATCAAAAGGGAGATAAAAGGTCTTTCCGGGTAGCTGAAAGGGAGATTCATTTTTTCTCTGACATCTATCAGACGCCAGATGCGGCGTTGCCACATGATATCAGCCTCTCTCAGATCTTCATAAGCCAGGGTTTGCTTTTCAAAAGTAAGTACCCGCTCTACGATGTCATCCAAAGGTTTTCCCTTGTTGGGGTCTGCTGATTCTGTCAGCATAATATTATCCGGCGTTTGAGCTGATAAGGAAGAGACAGCCATTGCAGGAAGCATCATCAGGGACAATTTGAGCAATATCTTCATGGTTATAAATTGAATTTATTTTTAGCTAAACGAAAAATTGTGCTGCATTGGTATAAATGCCCTGGGATTATCTGATATTAAACACCATGGAGTTAATTTTCCGGGACACCTTGTCGCCCGGGCAAGTCGCTCTCACGTTGTTGAAGTAATAGATATCTCCAGGTTTTGCCATATTAACCAGTCGCTGGGCCTCACTATTATAACGGGCACCTTCATTATCTATGATTACTACGTCCTGTCTTTTAGCGGCATAAACCAGTTCATAACCAACGATGGAACATCTAGCATCAAAGTCGAAATTATCCAGGAAAGCTCCCACGCCAATTTGCGCTTTGAATTCTCCATTACCCATGTTTCCACCATTGCTGGTACTCAACCTGGCTTCGGGGTTTGGAATGCGCTTTACGCGGAAAGCTTTGCTGTCTCTCAGTGGACCACCTACGACATTGATATTGGCTTCTCCAACTGTTGTAACATTAACGATGAAGTTGTTGCTGCCAACCTTTTTGATGGTTCCTCCACCTCCTTCAATAGAAACTTGCAAATCGTTGCTGGAAATACCTGCAGCAGAAACAGAAATCGGGTTGTCAACACCGATGTAGAACACGTTCATTTTATCGGCAGAAACTGCCACTGAACGCTCTCCGACTTCGTATTCGAACTCCTTGGCGTAAGATTTGATTTCACCGGTAAGCGGATTGGTAACATCAATTTTTACATTGTATTTTTTAGCACCGATGGTTCCAGGACTAGCCTGATAAATTGCTTTACCATTTTGTACGGGAAGGTTGGTACCATTTACGGAAATTCTCGTGTTATCACCTGCAGAAGTGCTGTATGCACTAAGGAAAATAT
>JALQTV010000131.1 GCA_023268675.1 Saprospiraceae bacterium
TGTCTGCTCCTCTCAATTCAAGGTCAATGAAGCGCACGTGGTCTACGGTAGCTCCCCCGGCGAAGTTCCAGTTGCCTGTGGTGTAAAGAACAGCTTTCTCCGAACCGAAACCTTGAGAACCTACGATGGTAATGGACTTATCTAGTGGATCGCTAGGCAGGTTGTACACCACCCCTTTTTTGACCACGATGACTTGTCCCTCGGTAGCAGCCGCAACTGCAGCCTTAACTGCATCCGGGTCTTCATTTTCCGTCAGGTCGATTACATTGGGATCGTTCAAGTCTATGCTTGCCTCCTTGGTGGTATACGTCTCCCAACCTCTGAGCGTGCTGCCACTGTAGATGGCCAACTGGTAGCTGGTCAAAGGATCCAGGCCTGAAACAATGGCCAGTCCGGCTGCGTGTTCGTCTGCGCTGACGGCTCTTTCTTTCAGAGGATTTGTCAGTCGGGAATCGGTAATGGCGAAAACTTTGATCGCTGTCACAGCTGCCCCAATCGGCTGCCAGGTCACACGAGCAGCACGATCGATCACATCCGCATCTGTTGGAATGTTGAGGATGGATGGGAAGCGCTGTGTACGCACATTGCCCAGGTCTGATGGTTTGCTGTCGTAAATGGGGTTGTCAGCATGTGCAGTAGCTCTCACCTGATACAGGGTATTCCAAAGCAATTCTTCCCCATTGAGCAATTCCGCATCGATCACCACATAACTTTCGGGGGTTTCGATGACATAATCTATCGTCTGGTAGGTATCGCGGCTCACTTCGATGGTATAAGAAGTAGCTTCCTTGATTTTACCCATATTGACGATGATGGTGTTCAGCTCTGCTGTCAGTTCTTCATTGAGCACCGGCCGGAACAAGCGGGTGCGTTCGTACACTGCTTCCTCATCGCAGGAAGAAAGCACGAATAGCGCCGGAATCAGCAGAAACAGACTTTTGTATAGATATTTATTGATTCTTGACATAATGCTATGATTTCTATTGATTAAAAAGGAGCCATTAGAACTGGTAACCATCGTTTGTGAGGGTACCCTGACTATTGGTTATTGCCTCCTGTGGGATAGGGAAGATGTATCTTACCACCCCTGGCTTGGGTCCTTCAGAAATATAATTTCTCCAGTCTTTCACTATCCAATCCTGGTAAGTTGACACATCGCTGCGCAAACTTAGCAGAAAGGACTCCCTGTTCCAGGTATCATCCGGTGGTGCTGCCACTTTGAAATCCGGGTTGAGCAGGGTAAAACGACCGCTTTCATCTCTTTTCCAATACATATAGTCCGGCAAATCGGAATACTCACCGGTACCTGTAAACGCGGCATCAGCCATGGCTTTCAGTGTTTCTACTGTTTCTGCTACTTTTTCGGAATAAATGTTCCAGCGAATCAATTCGTATTTGCGGATCATTTCGCCACCAAATTCCCAGCCTCTTTCGTCCACAATAGCATTGAAGAAGCTTTCCTTGCTGGCAGACACTTCTGCTACATAAGCATCCACTTTCTGATCCCACAGGGCTTCGTCAAAAGCTCTGCGGCGAACTCTTTTCAGGGCTTCCTGCGCATCACCGGTAGGCCCGCTCAATTCGTTTTCTGCCTCGGCAAACATCAACAGCACGTCGGCATAGCGCATCATCGGCCAGTTGATGCCGGTACCTTTGGCAGAAGAAGCACCGGGCCCCTGTTCGAGGAAGTAGCGGCTCCACTTGCCCTGAGCGATATTGGTAGAATTTTGAATGAATTCTTCTTCAAAACTTGTATTCACGCGGTAAAGCGCACAGGTAACATCTCTTCGGTCATCCTGATTGTCGTAAGAGAAGTAGAAGGACGGTGGAATAGACATGTAGTTGTTACCGGAACCGTAATCGTGGGTAGCGGTAGCACCACCCTGAACCGTAATCCCGATATTCCAACCCACATCGCCGTTGCCCAGTGCGAAGGGTACTTCGAACAAAATTTCTTCATTTACAGGTGAAATGAACTTACACTGGTTCAAGAATACCTGTCGGAAGTCTTCCGGAAGGGGTCTGTCTTTCAAAGTCATCAACTTCTGCGTGTAGGTCTTCGCTATCTGGTAATAATCCAAATAATCAGATTCACGCTCCATATTCAATTCCGGTGTCAGGAAATAACCACCGCGTTGCAGGGCAATTCTGGCAATCAAAGCGAGGGTGTATTCTCGGTTGACAGACTCGATTCCGTATTGGGTTTCATCTGCCCACATCATCTGCTCCTCGATGTCAATCATGTCCTGAATAACCTGTCCCAAGATCACATTGCGGTCTTCCTTCGGAAGGAAGAAGTCGTTGCCTGCTTTGGGTGCCTCTCTTACATTCGGTACATCTCCGAAATAATACGTCAACATACTGTACCAAAAAGCACGAAGGGTATAAGCCTCACCCAACATGTGGTACATTTTGCGGGAAACAAGCACGTCGGCTGAATTCAGGGCTTCACTGTTGGTGATCCCGTCAATGGCAATATTGGCATCGCGAATGGCAGTATAAGCTGCATTCCAGAATTGGCGCAAGTCACCGTTGCTGGCGAGTGCATTCAAATCCCAGATCTGGTAACGGTCACCGGAACTGGTCCAACCACTTTGGCGCTCGATATCGGTATTTCCGGTCATGTTGTTGGACAAACGAGAGCGGAAACCATCGACCCCAAATTGAACATAAATCGCATTCACCCCTCTTCGGGTATCATCGACATTGGAGAAAACATAATTCGTATCGAACGTTGATATCGAATCCGGTTCAAGGAAATCTGAACAAGCCGTGAGACTCGTCAGCATTACAGCTATGGCAAAAATTTTACTTTTCATATTTGTCAGCTTTAAATTTGGTCAATTAAAATGTAACATTCACGCCAAAGGTGTAAGAGCGGCTTCTCGGGAAAGAAGAGTAATCCACACCCGGAGTCAATCCTGAATAGGAAGAACTTCTGGATGTACTTACTTCCGGATCATAGCCACTGTACTTGGTCCACAACTTCAGGTTGTTACCTGTAGCATAAATTCTGAATTGAGAGATGCCCACACGGCTGGTAAGTTGCGCCGGAAGGGTATATCCAATGTTTACGTTGTTCAAACGCAGGTGAGAACCATCTTCTACTGCCCATGAGTGGATGGTAGCCTGTGCCACACCGAAGCTGGTGTGCGACCAGATGTCCTTGTCTGCGTTCATTTGAGCCAATTGGTTCAAATCTGTTACTACTTCACCCGGAGTTCCGGTGTAAGATCCATCAATATCAATGTAAGAGAATCTGTGATCCAGGCTCATATCACTCAACAAGTTACCATAAGTAACTCTTCTGAATTGGTTGTACTGAATTTTACCGGTATTGTACACATCATTGCCGTATGTCCAGTTAAAGAAGGCAGAAACATCCAGGTTTTTGAATCGGAAATCCAATCCAAAACCACCCTGGTGCTTGGGCAGGGTATTTCCGATGATGGTACGGTCATTGCTGTTGATCACACCGTCGCCATTGAGGTCTTTCAACTTAAGGAAACCGGGACGAATGTTGTTGTTGCCAACTGTAGCGCCTGAGTTGGCCACTCCGTCATTTAGGGTATAGGTTCCTGAAACAGGATCATAGGAAGCAAAATCGCTGGTGCTGTAGAAACCATCCGTCACATAACCGTAGATATCACCCAGGGTACCGCCTACGCGAACATAGAAATCGTCCTGGTCTTTCAGGTCTGTACTAGCCCAATTGGACTGGAAAAATCGCTCAGTCGTACCATCCAACTCTTCAACTTTGGCGGTGTTTTTACCTATGTTGAAGTTGAAAGTCAAACTAACATCGCGCTTGTCGATCAAGAATGCAGACAAGCCCAATTCTACCCCCTGGTTGGAAGTCGTACCGATGTTGTTCCATTGAGTGCTGAAACCGGTATTGGAAGGGATGGCTGAGCGCAGCAACAAGTCTTTGGTGGTATTTTTGTAAACATCAAGAGTACCATTGATTCTGCCGTTTTGCAGAGAAAAGTCCAAACCGAGGTTGCGGTTGATGGTTGTTTCCCACTTCACAAAAGGATTGTACAAAGTACTTCCGGTTGGTGTATAATAAGCATTGTCGTAGTTGCCAAAACCGGGACCTCTGTTGGTTGAACCTACAAAAAGGAACTGGGTGGCAGTAGGGTCAATTCTGTCGTTACCTGTCTGTCCGTAACTGGCACGCACTTTCAACTCTGTAATCAAGTCGCTGCCGGCTAAAAATGGCTCTTCAGAAATTTTCCAGCCCACCGCAACAGCCGGGAAAATACCCAAGCGGTTGTCTTCAGAAAACTTGCTGGAAGCATCAGAGCGCAGAGTCGCTGTAAGCAGGTATTTGTCTTTGAACTGGTAATTGGCTCTACCAAAGAAAGAAAGTCTGTTGGAATTGGTAAATTCCGATGTTTCCAATCGATCGGTACGGCCAAAAGTCATATTGGCAAACAATTCTTCCGGAGTGATGGACAAACGGAAGTCTTCAGAACGGATGAGCGTACTGGTTCCCCCTGAAGAATAAATTTCGTGTCCCCCAAGGAAGTCAAGGCTGTGATTGCCCAGGTTGTTGACTTTGAAAGAAAGGGTATTCAACCATCTGTAAGTAAACAATTCGCGGTTGGTTTTGACACCCAGTGGCAGGTTGCCCCCATTGTTGAACGATTCACTGGTCAGAGGACCATAAAAACGAAGGTTGTTGTCAAATGACTTGGAAGTAGTAAAGGTAGATTTGAAATCCAGATTGGAGAGAATGTTCCAATTCAGGGCACCATTGATGATGTAATCATTGGTGGTGCGCTTTCTCCAGTCTTGTTTTACCAGTTCTGTCGGATTGACCAGGCTTTTCAGGAAAGACTGAAAATCATCGTTGGGGTCAATTGCGTTCAGGTCAATTTCCAATTCGTCGGCAATACCATTGACGGGGCGGGTTTGTACCGCATCTTTGATATTGATCTGAGCGCTACCGGAAGTACCGGCACCATCCACTACGGTATTGTTGATCCTTGCACTGGCTTCGAAGGTCAGCTTTTTCGATAATTTCTGGTTCAACTTGAAGTTGATGACATTACGAGTAAAACCGGAACCCAGCAACAAACCTTCGTCTGTATTGTTGGTGAAGCTCAGGCTCATCTTGGTCGTTTCGGTACCTCCGCTGATGCTCATATTGTGGTACTGAGACAATTGGCCATTGCCAAACAGCTCATCCTGCCAGTCGGTAGGCCTTTTTTGCTGGTACAATTCCAGGTCATCGAATTTTCCGAAAAAGCGCTCGAAATTGCGGACATCTGCATCTGAGCGCAACTTTGCCAGCTCGTAGTTGGCCATCACAAACTCATAGGGTGAGAGTACCTCATACTTTCTGTCTGCCGGCAAATACTTGCTTTGTACGAAACCGTTGTACGAAACAGATATCTTTCCTGCAACCGGATTTTTTGTGGTAATCACAATAACCCCGTTGGAAGCCTGTGCACCATAAATGGCAGTGGCAGCCGCATCTTTCAAAACGTTGATCGTTTCAATGTCTGTCGGAGGAATATCGCGAATGCTGTTGACGATGAAACCATCCACCACATAGAGCGGTGAGTTGTCCTGCGTGATGGATCCTCCCCCTCTGACGCGGATGACTACTTCTGCATCAGGAGAACCGTCGGTGGTCAATACGTTTACACCCGGCAAGCGCCCTGTGATGGCCTGTGCAGCACTCGTAATGGGTATTTTACTGATTTGAGAACCTGTCACGGTAGCTACAGATCCGGTCAGATCTGATTTTTTTACAGAACCGTAACCCAACACGACCACTTCATCCAGGATGTTCGCATCCTGCTCCAGTACCACATTGATTACTGTTTGGTCACCCACAGTGATTTCTTGTGAAGCAAAACCGATATAAGTGAATACCAATACATCTGAAGCAGCAGCGGAAATGGAGAAACTGCCATCTATATCTGTTGTAGTACCACTCCCGGTATTCTTAAGCTGGACATTGACCCCGATAAGGGGTTCATTGTCTCCATCTGTTACCTTACCACTGATGGTTTGCTGCGCATAAAGCGACGAACCGCCCAGCAAAAACAGACACAGTAACAGTCCGATTGTTTCTTTTAAAAAATTGCATTTCATGAGCAAAAAATTTCGTTAGAACGGGAATTAATCAAATTATTATTGCAAAACTATCTTACCCGACTGGTAAGGAGCGCATTTGCAACCCTGCAAGATTTCACAAATGGGCTGCAAAATTTTGCCTGAGTCAAGGTGTTTTCATAAACTTTCATTTTTTTGGTTATTCGAATTCATCTTTTTGATAATTGGTCCAGTCTTTCAAATTCCAGCGATGCCAAAATAAATGGACCTGTTGCTTTGGCATCATTGCTTCGCACCTCCTCTCCGATGTAATATTCATAAGTACCACTTCGGTATGGCTTTCCTCCAAGTCCGGCCACAGCGCAGCATTTGTGAAGGTGTACTTCTCCGGTTTCGGTAACTTCAATCAGATTGTCCAGTATGCCTTGGTAGGACCTTCGGGCATGATCGAGGTAGCTGTCGTCCAGATATCCTTTGTTGTAACCTTTTACCATAGCATAGGCAAACATGGAAGAAACGGTAGCTTCCAGGAAGTTTCCTTCCCTTTCTCCCTGATCCAGGACCTGATACCAAAGACCGGTAGCTTCGTCCTGATAGGCAAGCGCCGCGTCGAGTGTTCTTTTTAGTTTGTCTTCCAATTCAGCTCTTCCGGGGTGCGCTTCGGGGAAAAATTCGATGGCATCGACCAGCGCCATAGCGTACCATCCCATTGCTCTTCCCCAGATACAGGGTGACTTGCCGCTGACAGGGTCAGCCCAGCTCTGAATCCTGCTTTCATCCCAGCCATGATGCAAAAGGCCTGTTTCAGGGTCCAGTGCATTTTTCTCCATGAGGCGAAATTGCAGCAACACATCTTCGAAAGCCTCCGGTTCATTGAAAGTGCTGGCGTATTCTGCATAAAACGGCGAGCCCATATACAGCCCGTCGAGCCACATTTGCCAAGGGTAGATCAGCTTGTGCCAAAAACCTCCCTCGGAAGTTCTGGGATGCCAATCCAATTGTTTGCGAAGGGTAGATAGCGCCATGCGATAGCGCTTGTCTCCGGTTTTCTTGTACAACGGAAACAGCAGTTTACCCGGATTGATGTTATCGATGTTGAAATCCTCCATGTCGTAGTCACGGATACTTCCCTGTGCATCAATCATGGTATCTGCATAGGATTTGGCATACTCGAAATAGGCGGGATTACCGCTCTGGTCTCCTACTTTCAAAATGGAAAGCAATACCAGTCCATTTGTGTAAGTCCAACGGGGCTTTTCGCGAAAATCAGTCATCCAGGCCTCCTTGTTCCGCGCCATAATGGATTGTGCCATGCGTTCTGACCAGGGCAGGCTTGTAGAAACCGAGACCATAGCTGCCGGAGTCTCCTCTGCCCTGTTTTTTTCTTCAGGCTGAGGCTCCCCTGTACAGGAAGCCACCATGAGCAAGGACAGGAAGGAAGTCAAAATAGCTCCCCTCAGCAGGTGCCTTGATAAAATTGAAAATGAGATATCGTTCATAAATTCTTTTTTTCTGTTTATTTGACTAAGGTTATCGGCTGCGCCAAAAAATGTTGGCCGTCATATACCCGGATGAAATACAGGCCGGGAGGCAACAGAGAGGT
>JALQTV010000132.1 GCA_023268675.1 Saprospiraceae bacterium
ATGGTCACCAACATCAAAGATGACGGCGATGCTTACATCCTCAACGGTGCCAAAATGTGGATCACCAACTCTCCTGTTGCAGATATTGCTGTAGTCTGGGCGAAAGATGAAGAAGGCATTGTCCGTGGAGTGATTGTAGAAAAAGGCATGAAAGGTTTTTCAGCTCCCGCCATCCACGGCAAATGGTCGCTTCGCGCTTCCATTACGGGCGAACTCATCTTCGAAGATGTCCGCGTTCCGAAAAGCAACGTGCTTCCGGGTGTCAGTGGCATGAAAGGGCCATTGTCTTGTCTGTCAAAAGCCAGATACGGCATCGCCTGGGGAGCTATCGGAGCAGCGATGGATTGCTACGACTCGGCTCTTCGCTACAGCCAGGAACGCACCCAATTTGGCAAACCCATCGGGCAATTTCAGCTGACGCAAAAAAAACTGGCCGAAATGATTACCGAAATCACCAAAGCTCAGTTATTGGTATGGCGCCTGGGTACGCTGGCCAATGAGGGCAAAGCAACACCCGCACAAATTTCCATGGCCAAGCGAAACAACGTCGCCATGGCCCTAGACGTAGCACGAGAAGCCAGACAAATCCATGGTGGCATGGGTATCACCAACGAATACCCTATCATGAGACATTTGATGAATCTGGAGACGGTACTGACTTATGAAGGTACCCATGATATACACCTGTTGATCACCGGTCTGGATGTAACCGGGCTCAACGCGTTTTCCTAAGGTCATACATTCAGAAGCCTGATCCTTGAGATCGGGCTTCTGCCTTGTTTTGCCGCGCCCTGATCTGCCAAATCCCACGCTCTTGAATATTCTCTCAGGCCAGATGTTGATGGCTTATGTCATTTTTAGTATATTAACGCTGGAGAAAACCAAACACAAAACAAGTGCCAAAATGCGTGTATTCAAAGTTATCGTAGCCCTCCTTTTTTGGAGTGCAATTTCTTCTGTAACAATCGCCCAAACGGCCGATACAATTTACCTTTCGAATCCTTCTTTCGAAGACATTCCACGACACAGTCATGCCCCTCGTGGTTGGTACGATTGCGGATTCTCCACAGAATCTCCCCCGGACATTCAACCCAGCGGTTTCAGCGTAACCAAAGCTGCCAAAGATGGCAATACCTACATAGGAATGGTCGTGCGTGACAATGACACCTGGGAATCTATTGCGCAGCAATTAAGTGCCCCAATGGTGGGTGGCCAATGTTACGCATTTTCTATCTCCCTTTGCAGGTCTGAACTTTATCTCAGTCCCAGCCAGATTACCGGCAGGGAAGCCAACTATACTACTCCCGCCAGGTTCCGCATCTATGCAGGTTTCGACTATTGCGATCGCAAATTCCTTTTAGGTGAAACAAAAGAAATCATCAGTACCAGATGGCTGGAATACAACTTCAAATTCGAGCCGGATGCCAACTATACTCATATTGTCATTGAAGCTTTCTACAAGACTCCCACCCTTTTTCCATACAATGGCAACGTACTGGTTGACAACGCATCCAGTATTGTCCCCATCCCTTGTAACGAAGAGGAGGAAATTGTAGCGGAAGCACCTCAACCGGCACCTGTAGAGGAAGAAGTAGTGGCTGAAACACCTGTTGCGGCACCTGCTCCTGCACCTGTCGTTGTACCGGAACCCAAAAAAGAAAGCAAAACGACACTGGCTGGTCTGAAGCGGTCTCAATTGAAAACAGGCCAGACAATCCGGCTGGATAACCTTTATTTTGATGCCGATAGTGCCATCATCCGGAAAGAGTCTTTTCCTTTGCTCAACGAAATCTATGAGTTTATGGCAGAAAACCAAGACGTGGTAGTCGAAATCGGCGGCCATACCAATGGCATCCCGACTCACGAGTACTGTGACAGACTATCCTCCTCCCGGGCCAAAGCCGTGGCGACTTACCTCTCACAGAAGGGAATAAACATGACTCGTTTGCAGTACAAAGGATATGGCAAACGAAAACCCATATTCTCCAACGAAACTCCTTACGGCAGAGAGAAAAATCAAAGAGTGGAGATCAAAATATTGAGTATAGACAGTTGATCTAATCAGTCACTTCGAAGCCAATTTTGCGAATATCGTCCCAGAACCCGGGATAAGACTTGCCTACTACAGCAGGTTCGCTGATGCGAATGCGATGCTGCATGGCAAGCGGTGCAAATGCCATTGCCATTCGGTGATCCTCATAGGTCTGAAACTCAGGAATATCGCTCCAGGTAGTTTTTCCTGAAATATCGAATTGATCGTTGCCCTGAGGCACCACCTCAACCCCTACCCTGGCCAATTCAGTTTTCAAAGCCATGATCCTGTCCGTTTCCTTGATACTCAATGTTTCGAGTCCTGTAAAAGTAGCGGGTACGCCAAGACCCCCACAAACAACCGCAAGTGATTGAGCCAGGTCTGGGCAACGGAGAAAATCCTGTTTGAAATGGGCGGGAAGTGTATTTTCATTTTTTTCCAACAAAAGCCCCTCGCCGGAAAAGCTTGTTTTCACCCCAAAAGTTTCCATCATACCTACCAATACTGCATCGCCCTGCACACTTTCTTCGAAAAGGCCGTTTAGCTGCAATTTTACTTCGGGGGACAGCGCTGCCATGGCATAATAATAGGAAGCCGCCGACCAATCTGCTTCTACTGTAAATGCTTTGGACTGATACGCCTGTGGTGCTATCCTGATGGTATTGCCTTCCCAGACATGCTGGACACCAAAATAAGCCATAAGCTGTAAGGTCATCTCAATGTAGGGCCTGGAAACAATTTTACCCTCCAGTGAAAGTTCCAACCCACCCGGCAAAACGGGAGCTATCATCAGCAACGCTGAAATATACTGACTGCTGGTATTGGCCGGAATACTCACATGCACTTTTTCGCCAAAACCTGCTGACGGTGCTCCAATTTTTAAGGGAGGATACCCTTCCTTTTCGAGATACTCTATACTAGCTCCCAATCCTCTCAGCGCCTCGACCAGCAAACCTATGGGTCGTTTTTTCATCCGATCGGAACCGGTGAGTACCTGTTCGCCGTCTTGAAGAGAAAGATATGCCGTCAAAAATCGGAAAGTCGTACCGGCAGGTCCGGCATCCAATACTTCCTCTTCGCTACTTAGCAATTCATTCAGCAGGCGGGTATCATCAGCTGCTGCCAATTTATGGATAGGGAAGGAATTGTCACACAGTGCCCGGATGATCAGAACCCGGTTGCTGATACTTTTCGATCCGGACAAGTTGATTACTCCTGTCAGTGGATTTTGTGCCCTGAAAATGGAAAAAACAGAACGATCATGCATAGTCAAAGTTTTTGGAAGCGGGAAAATTACTCTTCTTCCTCGGATTGTTTGAGCTTTTTGCGCATCTTTTCATCTGAGGCCTCATAAGCACGAATAATTTCCTTCACCAGCCTGTGCCGGACTACGTCGTCTGAATTCAGATAAACCGTCTCTATGCCATCCAGCGGTTCCAGTAGGTCTATCGCTCTTTTCAATCCTGATTTCTGGTGAAAAGGCAGGTCAATTTGAGAGAGGTCACCCGTAATGATACATTGAGCAGTAGGTCCCAACCTGGTCAGAAACATCTTGATCTGCATGGTGGAGCAGTTTTGGGCTTCGTCCAGAATAATAAAAGCATTATCCAGCGTTCGTCCCCGCATGAAAGCCAGTGGAGCGATCTCAATGACGCGGGTTTGCATAAAATGCTCCAGTTTGTCCATTGGCAACATATCATCCAGCGCATCGTACAAGGGCCGGAGATAAGGGTCAATCTTTTCTTTGAGATCCCCGGGAAGAAAACCCAGACTTTCTCCTGCCTCGACAGCGGGCCTTGTGAGGATAATTTTCTTGACCAATTTATTTTTGAGTGCTTTTACTGCCAATGCTACCGCAGTATAAGTTTTCCCTGTACCCGCAGGCCCTACCGCAAAAACAATGTCGTTTGCCTCACAGGCCTCAATCAGTTTTTGCTGATTGCGTGTTTTTACTTTGATCTGTTTTCCAGCTCTGCCGTAAAGGATGGTTTTATTGGAAGCTCCCGGAGAGACGCGTGTTTCGAATGGGTTCTGGTCATTTAGAATTTCCTCCACCATTTGCATAGGCAATTCGTGATGTTCCTTCAGCATACGAACCATCATTTCGAATCTAGCTTTCGCCTTTTGGGCAAACTTTTTTTCTCCGGTTATTTTTAGATTGCTGCCCCGGCTTGTGATAACCAGGTCCGGGAAGGCCTGGCGAAGTGCATTCAGTTTCACATTGTTTTGTCCGTACAATTCAACCGGATCCACTCCATCAATTGTTAGAATAATCTCGCTCAAAAGTATTGATCTCCTTTTTATTATAAAAAATGAGGTTGCCGGCATTTTTACCCGAAGGGTGGCAACAACCCCGCTTTAGACAAGCATTAAAAGTAAGGAATGAACTTAAATTCAGTGTAAAGAGTTCAAAAAAAATTGCCCCTAAGTCAAAAATACAAACTGCTTTATCCCGGGTAGCTGCCTTTCGGCAAAAAAGTAATACGCCTTATTTGCTATATTTGAAGCAAGGAAAAATTGCAGCCTGTCGATTATGGCCATAGTAACCTTCACAACAGACTTCGGTTCCAGGGACTATTATGCTGGACAGTTCAAGGGCACCCTGCTCAGCCATTGCCCGGATCTGACCATTGTGGATATCAGCCACCATGTCACTCCTTTCAACATAGTAGAAGCAGCATTTACTTTCAAAAACGCATGGCAAAGTTTCCCCGAAGGGAGCATTCACCTGCTACACGTGTACAACCGGGAAGACGACCACAGGGAAATGTTGTACCTCCATCACCGCGGACACCATTTCATTGGCCCCAACAATGGTTTGTTTTCGCTGATTTTCGAAGAAGTTCTCCAGCCGGTACAATTGCTTGAGGATGAAAAAGAGTTGCCTTTTCAATCGAGGTTTGCCGTAGCAAAGGCAGTGCAGCACATTGTCAATCAGATACCTCCCGACAAATGGTCCCGACCTTGTACAACGCTCGAGCAGCGCATCAACCTGCGGCCGGTTATTTACCCTTCAAGGATTGTGGGTTTCGTCATCCACCTGGATATTTATGAAAATGCCATTACAAATATATCCCGGGAATTGTTTCAGCAAGTCGGACAAGGCCGCCCTTTCTCTCTGATTTTCAAGGGACACAGGCCTGTCAGAGAAATATCCCACTATTACCAGGATGTCCCGGTAGGCGAAATTGTATGCCTTTTCAATGCTGCAGGACTGCTCGAGATAGCGGTCAATATGGGAAAAGCCCACAGTTTGTTTAGCCTGGGCCTGGACGATCCTGTCCAGATAGATTTCAGTACCCCCAGTCAGGAATAATCATGATCAAACGCATAGTAAAACTCACATTTCGGGAAGAAGAAGTTGCTGCATTCTTACAGATATTTGAAACCAGCAAGGAAGCCATAAGAAGCTTTCCGGGCTGTGAACACCTCGAACTATGGCAATCCCGCCAGAATCCGAATGTTTTTTTCACCTACAGCCTCTGGGTCGGCGAAGAAGCGCTGGATATTTACCGGCAATCTCCCTTGTTCCAAAACACCTGGCGACAAACCAAAGCTTTGTTTGCAGACAAACCCGAAGCCTGGAGTCTCGATCAAATTTCGCAATAATCTAATACAAGCCTTGCATGGTAACCCAAATTAAAAACCCTGAATATCCTATTTTTTTCGGCGATGCAGCCGAAGCTCTGATAAACTTTCTCTCTGACAAATCCTTTACCCAACTTTTCGTCCTTACGGACAAAAACACCTACGTCCATTGCCTCCCCCTGCTAAACAAAGTTCCTGCTCTCTCAGATGCCAGGGTACTGACCATAGAAGCTGGAGAAAAACACAAAAACATTGACACCTGTCAGACCATCTGGAGTGGATTGATGCAGCATGAAGCTGATCGAAAAGCCCTGCTTATCAACCTGGGAGGCGGTGTCATTGGAGATATGGGCGGCTTTTGTGCCAGTACCTTCAAGCGCGGGATACGCTTTCTGCAAATCCCCACCACGCTCTTGTCTCAGGTAGA
This sequence comes from Saprospiraceae bacterium, assembly GCA_023268675.1. Taxonomy (GTDB): domain Bacteria; phylum Bacteroidota; class Bacteroidia; order Chitinophagales; family Saprospiraceae; genus JALQTV01. The sequence continues at coordinate 6,048 of JALQTV010000132.1, forward strand.
TGCCTCTGTCGGCGGCAAGCTGGGTATCGACTTTATGGGTGTCAAAAACAGCATTGGCGTCTTTCAAAACCCTGAAACGGTCATTATAGATCCTGCCTTTCTTAAGACCCTTTCTCCCAGAGAGGTGCGCAGCGGCTTCGCCGAGATGCTCAAACACAGCCTCATAAGGGATCACAACCAATGGCAGATACTGACCCGGGTTGATCCTGAGCAACCCGAAAACTGGCGCGAACAAATTGCAGCTTCTGTCGCAATCAAACAGCAGATTGTAGAAGCAGATCCTCTGGAAAAAGGCATCAGAAAAGCGCTAAACTTTGGGCATACAATCGGACACGCCCTGGAAAGCTTTTTTCTGGAAACAAGCCATCCCCTACTACACGGCGAAGCCATCGCAGCAGGCATGGTAGTAGAAGCCATCCTTTCAGAACAAAGAGGCTTGTTGACAACAGCACAACTTGTTGCCATCAAAACAGAAATAAACCGGATCTATTCCCTTCCTGCAGTAAATACCGAGACTTACCCCGTTTTGCTGGAATACATGCGCCAGGACAAGAAAAACGAACAACGGCAGATCAACTGTTCCCTGCTCCATGGCATTGGAAACATCCGGATAGACTGTCTGATCCCGGAAGATACCATAGTTGAAGCCCTCAACCGTTACCAGGATTTGATTTCGGCAGACTAATCACCCAAAGTCAGCCCGATAATGTTTATCTTTGTAGAGATTGCCCGTATCCCTACAAAAGAAGGATACCTACACTAATCGAACAAACCTTCAGGCTACAACTATGCGAGAATTCTTTCAATATTTTCTGGAAAGCAGTGACCGCCCCCTCTTCAACCGACTGGCCAAACTGATGTGGCTGCTGGTCATATCAGGTGTGGCAAGCATTGCATTGCTTTTTACAGCGCTTTCTTACACGGACCTGCCCTCTGTCGTAGAGCTGGAAAACCCGCAGACCGATCAGGCAACCCAAATATTTGCCAGTTCCGGTGAAGTGTTGGGACGTTATTACACCGAAAACCGGGTACCCGTCAGTTTCGACAAACTAAGCCCTCATCTGGTGCAGGCACTGATTGCTACTGAAGATGAAAGGTACTACGAACATACCGGTGTTGATTTTCCTGCCCTCGGCAGGGTTGTCATCAAAACCTTTCTGTTGGGACAGAAAAGTTCGGGTGGAGCCAGTACCATCACCCAACAATTGGCCAAATTGCTATTTACCGGACAAAAGGCAAGTTCCATCTACAAAAGAGCCTTTCAAAAGTTGAAAGAATGGATCATTGCCATTCGACTGGAAAGAAAGTACACCAAGGAGGAGATTTTGGCCATGTACCTCAACAAATTCAACTTTATCAATGGTGCCTATGGCATTAAGGCTGCTGCAGAGATTTATTTCGATAAATCCCAGGAGGATCTGACCATCGAAGAGGCTGCCATGCTTGTCGGAATGCTGAAAAACCCTTCCCTTTTCAACCCACTGCGCAGACCGGATACCGTCCTGCATCGAAGGATGGTAGTACTCAACCAGATGGTCAAAAACAACTACATCAATCCGATGGTCTATGACAGTCTGAAAAACATTCCACTAAACCTGAAATTTACGAGACAGTCAC
>JALQTV010000133.1 GCA_023268675.1 Saprospiraceae bacterium
ACAGCTCGGACATTTGAGCGCATGATCCTCTTCATCCAAATAAGGACGAGCCTCCCATTCTTCGATGAGTTCCTTGGCACGTTGAAAATCTTCCTCACGAACTTGAAGACGGATGCCGCCTACGGCGAGGTCATAGAAAGAATTTAATCGGACAATATTCTCGTCCAAAATAAAACACTCCACCCCTTCACTCTCGAGTCGAGTCTTCAGCAAATGTGCCTAAATGTCGCTTGAAAAGGTTTTTGCGCTTTTTGTTTCGCTTTCCCTTATTTTTGTCCTTGTCTATGGGAATGGCGCTACACAATTCTATAGCAGTAATTCAGGGGTTTCGGGGCAAGAAAACGCCTTTTGTACGTACGCCCAAGTTTAATATCCGGGATATGAAGGACAAGCTCAGCGCCAGTAATTACCTCAACCACCGCATTTCTCCGGCTACTCTTGCAGAGGGTTTGCTAGGACTGTATTTTATGGCAGGGTTGCTCTGGGGGTGGCAGCATGAGCAATATACATTTCTTGTTTTCCACGCCATGCTTGCTTTTGGGTACAGTTTTATTTTTTACCTTACGATCAGGCACCTTAGCCTGAAATAGCTCGTCAGTGGATCGTTTTTTTGCCATACCTTCCCTGTTGATGACAGGACTTATTGTCTGGATAGGATTTTTCGTTCCCCAGACTGCCTTCTACCTGCTATTTCCCGCTTATTCCTTGCTGTTTGTGTTGTACGTATGGGTAGCGATGGGAGAACAAGGGGCTCGGCATACAGATTTGTTTGTGGGCCTGGCCATTTTTCTGCGACTTGTGCTTTGGTTTGCTTTTCCCAATCTCTCGGATGACGTCTATCGGTTCATTTGGGACGGGCGCTTGTTGCTTGCAGGCTACAATCCTTTTGATTATTTGCCCCGGCAATTGATGGAGGAGCCACCGGAAGGTTTTGTTCCGGACCAGGCTTTGTTTCAAGCACTGAATTCCAAGGATTATTTTACGGTATATCCCCCCATGGCACAGGCTGTTTTTGCATTGGCCACCTGGGTATTTCCGGACAGTTGGTATGGGAGTGCCTGGCTGATGAAGTTGCCACTGGTGTTTTGTGACATTGGGAATGTGTTGTTAATCAGATATTTACTGATAAAATCAAACAAGCCCGCCTCGCTGGTTTTGTGGTATGCCCTCAATCCGCTGATTTTGCTTGAAATTTCCGGCAACCTCCATTTTGAAGGGCTGATGTTGTTCTTTTTCCTGCTTGCCTGGATTTTGCTGCTTCGCAGAAAAAATGGCCTGGCTATGCTTGTGTATGCTTTTTCGGTAGCAGCCAAATTGTTGACCCTGTTGTATGTACCACTGATGCTCAGGCGTTGGGAAAAGGGCAGGCGATTGTTTTATCCGTTTTTGCTGACTTTGTTGCTGGCATTGCTTTTTCTGCCTTTCTTCAATGCCACCTTCGGAGCCAACTTGTTTCAAAGCCTGGATTTGTATTTCCGGCGCTTCGAGTTCAATGCTTCTTTTTATTATTTGTTTCGCGAATTGGGTTTTTGGTGGAGTGGCTACAACAAAATAGCCCTGATTGGCCCCTCCCTCAGCGGGTTATTTGTCTTTTTACTGGCTATACAGGTGTGGCGGGAACGGGAACCTGAGTGGCAGAATTGGATGACAGCAGTGTCTGTGACACATAGCCTGTATCTGTTGGGCAGTACGACCATACACCCCTGGTACTTAAGTTTCCTGATAGCCGGAGTACCTTTTACGGGTTTTCGATATGCCGTAGTTTGGAGCTACCTTAGCTATCTTAGTTATCATACCTATAGCCATCCGGATTTTAGCGAGCACCCGGGATTCCTTTGGTTGGAATATGGGATTACCCTGCCTTTGATGGGATACGAGTGGTACCGGCATTTCAAAAGCAGGGCAGGGTCGGTGATTAGCCGATGATTCTGCGAAGGCTTGCCCAACCACCGCCGTTGACGGCCTGGATGCCCGCAGCTTTCATTTGCTGAGCTGCCATGCCACTTCTTCGGCCTGACTGACAACAAGTGATGACGACTTTATCTTGCTTTTTTAGTTTGCCCAGTGATTTGGACAGTTCGTGCAAGGGGATATTGGTGGAATTTTTGATGTGCCCCATAGAAAACTCTGATGGTGTACGCACATCGACAATGATGGCTCCATTGTCATAAAGTTCTTTGATCTTTTCAGAGGCACCGCCTCCCAACAATTTTTTCAGAAAATCGAGTATCATAATTAGGAATTTTCAGCAAATGTAAACCACCGGCGCTGTTGTTTCTGTAGCAGGGATCACAAAGGAATTCAATCCTGGTACCCCTGAGCCTGGAGGTGAAAAAGTTCTGCGTATTTCCCCTGTGCTTCGAGTAGGGAGTGATGGGTGCCCATCTCCAACAATGCTCCTTTTTCAAGGAAGAGGATCAGGTCAGCCATCCTGACCGTTGAAAAGCGATGGGAGATCAATACAGCTGTTTTGCCTGCGATTAGTTCGGTGAACCGGTCAAAAACTTCTTTTTCGGCACGGGCATCGAGAGAGGCAGTGGGTTCATCAAGGATGAGCAGCTGCGCATCTCGGAGATAAGCCCTGCCCAGGGCTATTTTTTGCCATTGGCCACCCGATAATTCCATGCCATCATGAAAGCGCTTGCCCAGCATCTGTTCGTATTTTTCGGGAAGTTCCTGAATTACGGGATCTGCCAGACTTTTTTCGGCAGCTTGCCGGATTTTATCCAAACGGTCTTTTTCTTTGATGTCTCCAATGGCTATGTTTTCTCCGGCAGTGAGGTTGAAACGCACATAATCCTGAAAGATGATGCCTATGTTTTCGCGCAGCGATTCCAGTTCTACCTTCCTAAGGTCAATGCCATCCACCAGAATTCGCCCCGAATCGGGTTCGTACAGACGTGCCAGCAGTTTGACCAGGGTCGTTTTGCCTGCTCCGTTTTCGCCTACCAGGGCTAATTTTTTGCCGGCAGGCAGATGGAAACTCAAATCCCTGATCGCCCACTTTTGTGAACCGGGGTATTTAAAACTTACTTTTTCAAAGGTGAATCCTTCTCTGACTTGTGCCGGAAAGGGTACGGCATCAGCGGCAGATTTGATGTCAGAGCGGATGTCGAAAAAGTCGAACAAATCCTGAAGGTACATGGCGCTTTCCGTAATCTTTGAAAAACGTGACATGATCTGTTGCAACATATTGCGCATGCGGTCAAAGGCTCCCGCCAAAAAGGTAAGGGTTCCTATGGTGATCAGGGCTTGCACCGCCTGAAGTGCGATGTACACATAGGCACCGTAGTACGCCAGGGTGCTCAGAAAGGAAAGCGCCAGTCCCCAGGAGGCTCTTTTGACAGAAAGGGCCTTGTTGGCTTCATAATAGCGGCGCGACAGTTTGTCAAAACGCTCTTCGAGAAAACCGGAAAGGTTAAATACCTTGACTTCTTTGGCTGTCTGATCGCTGGCACCTATGTAGCGGAGGTAATCGAGTTCTCGTCGCTCAGGTGTCCAGCTCCGCGTGAGGGAATAATTCATGCGGTTGAAGCGGCTTTCCCCGACGAAGGAGGGTATGACGGCAACCACCAAAATGAGCAACAACCAGGGATTGTAGGCAATCAGACCGGCAGCCAGTGAAAAGAGGGTGATGATGTCCTGAACCTGCGCCAGTACCTGGGACATGAGCAGGGTACGGCTGTTGGTTTGCCTGCGCGCTCTTTCGAGCTTGTCGTAAAAATCGGCATCTTCAAATTGGTACAAATCCAGGGTCGCAGCGTGCTTGATCAGTGCTACGGAGGTTTTGTTGGACACCAGGTCTCCCAGAAGGCTGTCCAGTAGGATGATGCTGCTGTTGAGTATCTCAGAAATCATCACCAGAGCAAGTTCCATGGCGATCAGCGTCCAGAGTCTCGACAGGTCTTTTATTTCCGTACCACTCTGCAGGATGACCTCGTCTATGATTTCTTTGCCGACAACCAACATGGCCAGCGGTATCAGGGATTTTAGGAGGCGCAACAGCACATTCGCAAAGGTCATGCCTCGGTGGGTTTGCCAGATCAGCTGGAAAAATCTTGGCAAATTTGACAGGGATAACAGTTGATCCCGAAAACTTTTTTCTGATGCTTCCTTGTCCCGGAAAGAGTGTGCCCCCTGAAACTGTCTCAATTTAGTTGATTTAGTGCAAAAGTTAAGGTTGCTAAAGTAACCAAAAGTTCTGTCACAGCGTGTCACAGAGTGCTTGCAACAAGATATTTTCAATAAATTCAGGACTAATTTTGCAGGAAATTCAATTAATTTCCCAAAATATTTAATTTTGACCAAGCCCTTTCAGGTGCCTGTTTTTGCCTGATTTTTTCAAAACCTAAAAACTCTGATCATGAAAGTCGAATGGCTAGGCGTTTATCCCGCAGTTACCACTAAATTTACTTCTTCCGGAGACCTGGACATACCTATGTTCCTTCACAATATAGAAGCTCAGATCAAAGCCGGAGTAGATGGAATCATCATCGGCGGTTCTCTGGGGGAAAGCAGCACCATAAGCCATGACGAGAGAATCGAATTGGTCCAGGCAGCATTGGATCAATCAAAGGGAAGGGTTCCCATCATCGTGAACGTAGCAGAGGGTTCGCTGCGATCGGCAGTACAGCTGGGCAAAAGAGCCAAGGATGCGGGAGCACATGGTTTCATGTTGCTGCCTCCGATGATGTACAAACCTACCGACCAGGAAACAGCTGACTATTTTATGGCCTTCGCCGATAATACCGATCTTCCTATCCTGGTTTACAACAACCCGGTAGACTACAAAGTGGAAATCACGCTGAACATGTTCGAGCAGTTCGCTGCTTATTCCAATATCGAAGCCGTAAAAGAGAGTACCCGTGATATTTCCAACGTTACCCGAATGAGGAATGCTTTTGGAGACCGCTACAAGATTCTCTGTGGGGTAGATACCCTTGCAATGGAGGAGTTGCTTATGGGCGCAGATGGCTGGGTGGCAGGATTGGTTTGTGCTTTCCCGGCAGAAACAGTGGCGGTGTACCGACTGGTAAAAGCAGGCCGTATAGATGAGGCATTGGCGATTTATCGCTGGTTCCTGCCCATTCTGGAACTGGATATTGATCCGCAACTGGTGCAAAACATCAAACTGGCAGAGGTATTGACAGGTTTGGGAACCGAAAACGTAAGATTGCCAAGACAGCGCCTGCAAGGCGAAAGGAGAGATCGCGTTTTCAAAATTTTGGCCAAAGGCCTTGAAAACAGACCCAAATTACCTGATTACCTAAGCATAAAAGCACATTAGGCATGTTGGAAACAGCCAATAGAATAGGGTATGAGCTTTCGCAAAAGGGCAGCGAGACCTTTCGCGTGTTCAACCCCTATACTCAAAGTGAATTGGACGGCGACTTTGCCGTGGCTACTGCCGAAGAAGTCGATCTGGCAGTCGAAAAGGCCAGCTCAGCATGGAAGGTTTACAGAAGTGTATCGGGCAGACAAAAGGCCATTTTTCTGAGAGCCATTGCAGGCGAACTGGAAGCTCTGGGCGACACCCTGATTGATCGCGTGATGCAGGAAACAGCTCTTCCCAGAGGGAGGGTAGAAGGGGAAAGAGGCCGAACCTGCGGACAACTGCGCCTCTTTGCAGATATGGTCGAGGAAGGGAGTTGGGTCAATGCCATCATTGATACTGCTATGCCGGACCGCAAACCGTTGCCCCGGGTAGATATTCGAAACATGTTGCAGAGTACAGGTCCCGTGGTGGTCTTTACAGCCAGCAATTTTCCGCTGGCATTTTCTACGGCAGGAGGAGATACTGCTTCTGCATTGGCAGCCGGTTGTCCGGTGATCGTAAAGGCTCATGCTTCACATGCAGGTACCAATGCACTGGTCAGTGGTGCCATCCTCAAAGCAGCTCGCGAAGCAGGTCTTCCCGACGGAGTTTTTTCCTCCATCCAGGATTCGGGCATCAGGGCAGGTACCCAACTGGTACAACACCCCGGAGTCAAATCAGTAGCGTTTACCGGCTCTTTTCAAGGGGGCCTGGCCCTCTATCGGGCAGCCCAACAGCGGGAGGAACCGATACCTGTTTTTGCAGAGATGGGCTCTGTAAATCCGGTATTCCTGCTTCCGGCGAAGTTGAAAGCGGATCCTCAGGGCATGGCTAAGCAAATTGCGGATTCTGTGAACCTGGGTGCCGGACAGTTTTGTACCAACCCCGGCATTGTTGTTTTGCTCGATACCCCCGAAACGGAATATTTCGTCGCTGCGCTCAAAAATGCTTTCAGCGAGCTCATCCCTAGCGTGATGCTCAACAAAGGGATTTACGAAAATTATCAGCGCGCCCGTGCGCATTGTCTCAATGTGACAGGTACGCAGGTTGAGTTCATTCAGCCCTCCGGGCAAAATGAACTTTGGCAGGCTTATCCTGCCGTAGCTTCTACTTCGGGCAACAACTTCCTGGCTCAACCAGCATTGCAGGAAGAGGTGTTCGGTCCTTTCACCCTCCTTGTTCGTTGTAGCAGCAAGGATGAATTGCTTCAGGTAGCAGCGTCTTTTCAAGGACAACTGACCGCTACCATTTTTGCTTCAGATCATGAATTCGGGGAATGGAATGCCCTGCCCGCTGAGCTGGAGGAAAAGGTAGGTCGGTTGATTCTCAACGGGGTGCCTACCGGAGTAGAAGTAGGGCACGCCATGCAGCATGGAGGTCCTTTCCCCGCTGCAACAGATAGTCGATTTACTTCGGTGGGAAGTGCGGCCATTCGTCGGTTTGCAAGGCCTGTGGCCTTCCAGAACTGGCCGGAAGCCTGGTTGCCCGCTGAACTGAAAGACCACAACCCTCTTGGAATTGTTCGTTTTGTTAACGGTAAATGGGTATTGCCATGAAAAAGTCTTTCTATTGTATAGATGCCCACACTTGTGGCAATCCTGTGAGGCTTGTGGCCGGAGGTGGTCCCCTGCTCCAGGGGCGCGACATGATGGATCGCCGCCTGCATTTTTTGCAGGAATTCGACTGGATTCGCCAGGGGCTCATGTTCGAACCCCGCGGGCACGATATGATGTCAGGCAGCATATTGTATCCACCTACAGAGCCGGATAACGATATTGGAATTTTATTTATTGAAACGAGTGGATGCCTGCCCATGTGCGGCCATGGCACCATCGGCACGGTTACCATAGCACTCGAAGAGGGGTTGGTAGTACCCAAAGTGCCGGGTAAATTGCGTTTGGAAACCCCTGCCGGACTGGTTCTGGTAGAATATGAAGAAAAGGGCGGCAAAATAGCCTCGGTCAAATTGACCAATGTGCCTTCATTCCTGCATAGTGAAAACCTTGAAGTCGAATGCCCGGATCTGGGAACCTTGGTCGTGGATGTCGCTTATGGCGGCAACTTTTATGCCATTGTTGATCCCCAGAAAAATTTTAGTGGCATTCAGGATTATACCGCCGGAGATCTGATTCGCTGGAGTCCGGTCGTAAGGCGCAGACTTAATGAGAAATACACCTTTGAACATCCTTTGAATTCAAATATCAGCGGCTTGAGTCACATGTTATGGACAGGAGATACCCTTTCTCCGGATGCCACGGCTCGTAATGCTGTTTTTT
>JALQTV010000134.1 GCA_023268675.1 Saprospiraceae bacterium
TTTGCCGCTTCAGAAAGTCTTCAGATTGAGCCACGGCATATCCACCGGCTCCTTTGTCTTCGGTAGCTCCTTCAATTTCGATAAAACGGGCTCCAAGGCTCAAAACTTCTTCCTTCGCAGCAGAACGGGTGTCAAAAGCTTCTACCATTGCTCCCAGCCTCCTTGCAGTAGCAATGGCCTGCAAACCAGCGACGCCGGCTCCCAGCACAAGTACTTTGGCAGGTTTGATGCTACCTGCCGCAGTAATCATCATAGGGAGATAGCGGGGCAGGTGCCTTGCCGCTTCCAATACCGCCTGGTATCCTGCAATAGAGGCCATGGAGGACAATACGTCCATGGATTGCGCCAGGGTGGTTCGAGGGATCATGTCCAGGCTGAAAGCTGATACTCCGAATTTCCCCAACTTTTCTACTACCTCAGGGTCAGCAAAAGGCTGAAACATTGAAATCAGTACACAGCCTTTCTTGACTTGAGCCAGGTCTTCGTCGGTGGGAGGGTGGATGCTGAGAAGCAGGTCTGCTTGCTTTAGCAAAGCACCTTTGTCCATGATAGCGGCATGGGGAGTATACATATCATCAGGAAAAGAAGCACTGATACCGGCACCTTTTTCTATGGCTACGTCTAGTCCCAGACCAGCCAGCTTGGCTGCACCTTCAGGTACAATGGCTACTCGCTGATCTTTCGTTTCGTTTAGAATTCCTATTAACATTTCTTGCAATTATTTTCCATTAGTGAAAATAGAATAAATTGCCAGAAGTAATAAGCATTCCGCTAAAAAAAAGCAGTGATCTTTATCAGGATAAATTTGCCTTACTTCAATTTGTCTGCGAAAGTTTTGCGGAACTTATTGACCTTGGGGCTAATGACAATGGTACAGTAAGGATTGCGGTCTCCTACTTTGTTGTAATAATCCTGGTGGTAATTTTCTGCGGGATAAAAGGCTTCAAAGGCCTGGATTTGTGTGACAATGGGATCTGGCCAGATTTTTTCTGCCACTTCCCTTACGGACGCTTCCGCCATCTGCTTTTGTTCTGGATTGTGGTAGAAGATAACCGACCGGTATTGAGGTCCTTTGTCTGCTCCCTGCCTGTTGGGGGTCGTGGGATCGTGTATGTGCCAGAATATTTCAAGCAACGTTTTGAAAGGGATGATTTCAGGGTCGAAAAGAAGCTGTACCACCTCGGCATGGGCTGTTTCCCCGCTGCACACATCTTTGTAGTTGGCAGTGGATGCGGTACCTCCGGAATAGCCGGAAACTACTTCCTCGACTCCGATTACGTCGAGATAGACTGCTTCGAGGCACCAAAAGCATCCTCCCCCAAGGGTTACTTTTTCGAGATTTCTTTGTGTGTTGTCCATGTGGTTGTTTTTTAGTGGGACAGGGCTGATTTTTGTTCAAATTGCCAGATTCCTTCAGCTCCCGGAGCTATCTTGCTGAGAAATAGTTGTAGGGCTCGCTTTTTGGCCTCGTCCAAATCATAACTGATGTATTCGGTGTAGTACTTCCCGAGATCAAAACCCGTAGCAGGGGTGGGCAATAGGTATATCAATTCCGGTATGGCAGCGATGCCTTTTCGCAAAGCTTCGTTGAATGCTGCCGTAAACTCTTCCGAAAGGCCTGTTGTGCTGACCCATGCTGCAAATACAAAAGGTAAGCCGGTATAAGCTTCCCAGGCTTCCGCCAAATCATAAGCATAAGGATAGTCTTTTTCCATGGCAATGGCACGGTCTCCTATGATTAATCCGGCATTTTTCCCTGTAATGTGTTTTTCATAGCCACTCTGAGCGGATACAAGTTCCGGAGACAATTGCCAGTACTCGCGTAGCAATATCCGGGCCAATTCTACCGAAGTTCGGGAGTGATAGTCCAAATAAACCCGCTCTGCCTCCTCGATGGGAACATGACTGTAGATGCATACCGTTTTAACCGAACCCTGTGCTCCTATGCAATAGTCCGATATTATCCGGGCATTGGTCAATTCCGGAATGATGGCCACGGGAACCAGGCCCAACTGGGCATCACCATCCCTAAGCCTTGCAGCACACACAGAAGGAATATCCAGCTGGAGGTCGAGCTGATCTGCTATGCTGCTTTTAAACAAACCATACAGAAGCGGCTTGGTATTCAAATAACTGACAGCCGTAACTTTGATTTTTTTCATGCTCCGGTTTTTGCTTAGCTCACTTGTGCCAGGTGCATCAAATCGTTTTTCAGGGATACCTGAAACTGTTCATCCCGGTAATGTACTTTATACAGACCGGTATTTTCATGAGCATATTCATCCATGTTGCTGATGTCCCGTCCTTCTAGCATGCACATCAGGCAGCGTAGGGTACGGCCATGGGTGCAAACCAAAATCCTGGACTCAGGTCGTTTCTTGAGTAAGTCGATGAACCGCTGCAGCCTTTCGCTCAATTCTTCGGCGCTTTCTCCGGCTTCCGGGCGTGCGCTGTAGTCTCCGGCTTTCCAGGCAGAGACAATTTCATCATATACCCTGATGGTTTCTTCATTTCTCTCCATTCCCTCGTATTTACCCCAGGATATTTCGTTGATGTCTGCAAGTTTGACCCAGGGGATGCCATTGCCCAGAAAACCTGCAACAGTTTGGTGGGTACGTTGTAGTTCTGAGGTGATGACCAACTCAAATGGCTGGTGGTTGTAGGTCTCAAAAAAAGCCCCTGCCTGCAATTTTCCGGTATCATTGAGCACCGAGTTGATGCCACTTCCCTGGATAATGCCTTTGTTGTTGTAGTCTGTCTGTCCGTGCCGTATGATGAATATTTCTTTCTCCATCAGGTGTTAGTTTGATTGGTTTACCACCGGAAGAGAGACGTAGCCCTGGTATTGCTTGTCTTCTTCAAAGACATCGTCAGTATAATCGTGTATTACCTTGTAGAGCGTATCCCTTTCAATAGGTTGGCGCCCCACACCTCTGATCAGATTTACGAGTTGTTGTGTGGACATAGCAGGGCTTTGTTCTTCTGAACCCGCCATGGTGTAAATTTTAGTAGTGTCATCTATGGTTCCGTCAATGTCGTCCACACCGTAAGCCAGAGAAAGCTGTGCGACATTCCTTCCTATCATGGGCCAGTAAGATTTGATATGGTCGAAATTGTCAAGATAAATTCTGCTTATGGCATAGTTTCTTAAATCTTCAACGACCGTAGACTCCGGCACATGAGACATTTCATTGTCCTTGTTTCGGAACTTTAAAGGGATGAAGGTTTGGAATCCTCCGGTCTTGTCCTGCAATTGTCTGAGCTGCTCCAGGTGGTGTACGCGGTGGTAAAAAGATTCTATGTGTCCGTACAGCATGGTGGCGTTGGATCGGCCACCCAGTTCATGCCATATTTCGTGAATGCGCAGCCATTGTTCTCCCGAGCATTTCCCTCCGGCAATCTGATCCCGAATTTCCGGATGGAATATTTCAGCTCCTCCACCTGGCATGGAATCCAGGCCGGCTTCCTTCATTCGCTGCATGCCTTCTTCGTAGGAAATTTTGGCCTTTTTAAATATGTAGTGGTATTCTACCGGTGTCAGTGCCTTGATGTGCAAGTCTTTGCGGTAGGCTTTGATGCTTCTGAACAGGTTTTCATAAAAATCCACATCGTACTGTGGGAGTACGCCACCCACTATATGGACTTCTGTGATGCCTTCTCCGTCATGCTTTTTTACCAGCTCCATCATCTCATCCAGGGTATATTCCCAACCTTCCGAGCGCTTTTTGATCAGTCGGGAATAGGAACAGAACGTGCAGGTGTACAAACAGACATTTGTCGGTTCGAGGTGGAAATTCCGATTGAAATAAGTTTTGTTGCCATGTTTGCGCTCGCGAACCAGGTTGGCCAACACACCCAAATAACCCAGGTCGGCATGTTCAAATAAATACAAGCCTTCCTCTTCGGAAATCCTTTCTCCCTTGTCTATCTTTACGGCGATATTTCTTAATCCGGCATCAAGAGCCGGGTCATTCAGCAATATTCCGATACTGTTTTTTTGCTCCGTCATGGTAAGTTTCCTTTTTCTGTACTTGGAGTATAAACAAAGTTTTTGAACTTTCAGTTTTTTCTGAAAGATTCTTTTTGAAAATTAATTTTTGCCGGTATGCTGTCCATCCTCATTCCGCTTTACAACATCGACGGACGCCCTTTGGTACAAGAACTTTTGGAGCAGTGTTGCCACTTGCAGCTTCCTGTAGAAATCAGGATCTACGACGACGCCAGTGACCCGGAATTCCAAACGATCAATTCAGGACTATCCAATATTCCCGGTCTGGTTTACCGCCTGCTTCCCCAAAATATGGGCCGGGCAAAGATAAGAAATCTCCTCGCGAAAGAGGCTTTATACGAGTATCTCTTATTTCTGGATGCAGATGCCTCCATTTCCCAATCCGATTTTTTGCAACAGTACCTGGACAAGGCCTGCCCCGGTAAGGTATGGTATGGGGGGCGTAGCTATAATAGTACCCAGCCGGCAGATCGAAAATTGCTTTTGCACTGGCGGGTGGGGCAAGAGCGGGAAAGCATACCGGCAGCCCAGCGAAGCCAAAAGCCATATTTGTCTTTCATGTCCAACAATTTCCTGATTCCTCGGGACCTTTTCTTGCAAATTGGTTTCGACGAAGGCATCATTGACTATGGTCATGAGGATACGGTTTTTGGCCTTCGGCTAAAAGAACTTCAGGTGCCTTTGCTTCATCTGAATAATCCTTTGGAACATACAGGTTTGGAATCTGCAGCAATTTTTTTGGAAAAAACCGATTCGGCAGCTTGTAACCTGTTGAAATTAAAGCGAATTTATCCCCAACTGGATACGCCCTTGTTGTACTGGTACAAGAGGCTTCGCTACCTACCTATTTTGTCTGTTGTTCTCGCTTTTGCGAAAAAATGGTTAAAAACATTTTTGTGCCGTTTTCCGGGCAGTCCTCTTCGTTTGTTTGATTTGTATAAAATCGCTTGCCTGTTTTCTTGTGAAAAGCAGCGAAATCGTTGAAAGCTTTTTAACTGATTTTATCCGGCCTCACTTTTTTTGCCGAAGGCTCAAGTTTACTTCCCCTCACTTAATTTGCGGTAATATTGCAGCAAAAGGATCTCTTCCTGTCCCCAGTGGAGGGTTTGGGCTGCATTGCGGCAATTATTGCGCATTTGTTGCAGGCGTTGGGGATTGGAGAGCAAGTAGCGGATTTCGGCTGCCAATGTTGCGGGGTCCAGGGTGTTGGTCAGATGAAATACATCCCATTGTTCTTGCAAGCTAAGGTATTCTGGAAAAGCCATTTGAAGGGAGGGTACTCCGGCTTGTATGTAGTCAAAGGCCTTGTTGGCGAGGGAATAATAGTAGCTAAGCCCTTTGTTTTCAAGTAAATTGAGCCCCAAAGTGGCTTGTGCTGTGATATGGTCCAGTGCTTCAGGTGGCAATAGCCCCAGAAAATGGACCCGCGATTCCAATCCGGCCTCCCTGACTTGCTTGCGCAGGGAGGCTGAGAGGTCTCCTTCCCCTGCGAGCCATAGTTTGACCGTATCCGGCAGATAGGAGAGGGCTTTGATGATGCATTCCAGTCCTCTTCCCTCATTGAGCATTCCCTGGTAAAGGAGTATATCATAAGGTTGTTTTGGTGCCTTTTCAACTATTTGTGCTTTGCGCAGCGGAAGGTTTCGAATGACGCCAAAGTGCTTTCCATATCTTTTTTCAAAAATTTCTGCCAGTGCGGCCCCTACGGTATAGGCCAGGTCAGTCTTTGGGATGCCAAACCGGGCAATCAGTGCCCATACGGATTTTACCAGAGGTCGATGCACGACTTCCGGAACTTCGGTAAAGTATTCATGAGCGTCGTAAACGAGCGGAACTCTTTTTAGTTTTGCCGCGGACAGTGTCGCCGGGAGGGTATCCAAATCTACTGCACAGATGATGTTGCAGGGAGTGAATAGTAGCTTCCAGAATAGCTGCAGGTTGAAAAAAGCGTAAAACAAGAAGCCCTTGTAGAAGGGGCAAGAAATTCGATATTGCTCGAACGTCCTGACCGAAAGTGGGGGAGAATTTCTTTTTTTTCTTCCGATAAGAGCTACAGAATAGCCGGCTGAGCTTAGGGAGCGGCAAATTCTGATCATGCGCTGATCGTAATTCAGATCGTTGGTGACACAACAAAGAATGCGTCCGGATGGTATTATTGTTTCCATATCAATTGCATGCCTGCCAAAACTACTCGTTCTTCCTGAATAAGTTGGTCTAAAACGCGACGGTATGTTGGAGCCTGTTCTTCCGGAATGGCATCCAGGAGGGCGTCCAAGAGGGGCTGCTTGTCCTTGATTTGCTTTTCAAGCCACTGTTGTATTTGTTGTTGGTTGTCTTTTACACCGTGTTCCCTTTTTTTCGCCAGGCAGTGGTCGCAGTTGCCACAGGGCGGTGCATTTTTTTCGCCGAAGTAGGCCAAGAGCAATTGGCTGCGGCACTGTGGCAGGGTGGCATAGTCCAGCATGCGATCTAGCCGGTACCGATAGCGTTCCTTTCTGAATTTGTATTTTTCGAGGTCAATTTGCAGGTTTTCAGCCGGCAGTCGTTCTGTCAGGAAGACGATTTGGGGCCCTTCCTTATTTGGGATGTACTCGACAATCTTTTCTTTGTGTAATTGTTGTAGCAATTGCTTCAGTCGTTGGGTATTGACACGAAGGGATTTTGCCAATTGTCCTTCTTTGAGATGAACAGGCTGTGATAGTGCTCCGTGATACTGTCTGAGTATGGCCTTGATGAGGGGATCCAGACTGGGGTTGCGCAACTGAAAGTCGTAAACTTGTTCGTGATTGACGAGAAAATTGAGCCATGACTGGGTGTAGATGCTTTCGGAGAGTGTGAGTATGCCTTCCTGTTGTAGGAGTTGCAATGCGTGGTAACTGCGCAGGGGATTGAGCCGAAAACGTTGCGAGAAAGCTGCCAGGTCAAAGTCAAAACTCTCCCCTTTGCCCGAACCTACAGGCAGCTGCAGGTAGCTTCCCAGTGCCCGGTACACCTGGCGGATTTCTTTGGGTTCGGGGAAACTGTTGACATACTTTTCTTCGAGGACTTTTTTATCGTTGGGGTGGTAAAGCAATACTGCCCAGGATTTCTGGCCATCGCGCCCGGCTCGCCCGGCTTCCTGAAAATAGGCTTCCGGACTTTCCGGCAACTGTAAGTGAACCACCATCCTTACATCGCTTTTGTCTATGCCCATCCCAAATGCGTTGGTGCTGACCATGATGCGCGTTTCTCCTTTCGTCCACGACTCCTGTTTGCGATGTCGCTGCTCCGGATCCAACCCGGCATGGTAAAAATCTGCCGAGAGGCCATGGCGTTGTAGCAAGTCTGCCGTTTCTTTTGTCGCCCTGCGGGTGCCTGCATATACGATTGCAGTACCATTGACTTTTCGGAGCATCTTTAGCAACCTGTGGACTTTGTTTTCGGCATGCAGCACCACGTATGCCAGATTGTCTCTGCGAAAGCTTTTCTGTAGCACCCGGGGCTGTCGGAAGCATAGTTTTTCCTGGATGTCCTTCACTACTTCAGGGGTTGCCGTGGCGGTGAGGGCCAAAACAGGAATATCGGGGTG
>JALQTV010000135.1:0-3620 GCA_023268675.1 Saprospiraceae bacterium
TTTTGGCGTCAGCCAGCATTATTACCAACTGTGCCCTGACATCCACTCCTCGGGGACATGCTCCCTCCTTTCCGATGTGTGGGTCGCTAAACCGGATGCTCCTCATGGGATTATTTTAGGCAGAAGCACTGGAACTGCGGATATTTACCAATTTTTTGAGCAGATCGAACCAAAATGGTGCTCCTAGTGAAACTGCCAGCGCCGTAACGATCCAGCCTGCAATCCTAAACAACCAGTCCCAAAAGCCCATTGGGTCATTTTTGTCATCATTATCAGAATCCCATCCCAATCCAAGAGGTGTTCGGGCAGCTTCCAGGTCTTGAAGAACCAGGGTTTCAGCTCTTTTATAAATTGAGTCTATCGAAGCATATTTTGTTGTATCAAAGGGCAGCGAATCCCTTTGTGCCACAAAGCGCTCTGCCATGCCCAGAATCTCCATTCTGGCCTGTGGATCAGCTCCAAGGTGTTTGTAGATGGCAATGGTATCGGCGTTAAAAGCGACTGCCAGCGCAAAGCCTATCATCAGAAGAATGCGACGGGTGTTTTCCTTATACCAGCTTGTAGCGCGGTCCATGACATCGTTGTACCATCCCTCTACCCTGGCTTTGAAAGTATCCAGTTTGTCTTCTGACTCATCCAATAGCTGCAGCAGCACATTCTTCAAATCCTCGTTTTCAAGTTTCTCCAGGCTTTTGCGGATACTATCAAGATTTTGCTCTCCGCCTTCCAACAAGATATTAAACAAAATGGATTGAAAGGATTGTGCGCTTACATAGGTAGGTGCCTTCTTTTTTTGTCCGAATTGATAGGACAATTGTTTGTACAATGCGTTATTCTTGAAAGCTTCCAGTATACGTTCATCTGCATCCGAAGAAGCCAGAATGTTTTTCAAAGCTTTTTCCAGATTTTTTCCGCGAAGCTGGAGAAAGCCCGCCACCAACTCCATGATGGTTGTAGCGAGTAAACTCAACAGCAGCAGGATGAATATCAGTCCGATTACAATTGTCAGCATTTGCATAGGCATGGGGGTTTGTATATCCAGTAACAAATTAGTCAAAAGCTGTGAAAGGAGCAATAAAAAATCCCCGATCAGCAGGTACTGACCGGGGATTTTCCACTCATCAAACGGAGTGTATTTTAGTTCATGAATTCATCAAAGGTAAGTGAGATGAAGTACATGTTACCTACGAAAGGACCACCTGCAATCGTGCGGTAATCGCCGCCAAACAAGTTGGTACCACCCAGTTTAACCACTGTTTTCATGCTTTCAACCTTGTAATTCAGTTGTGCATTCATTACGCCATACGCAGGCACTGTTCCGAATGCAAAAGCACTTTGCCATTCGAACTCATCCTGCCAGCGGTAGCTTACGTCAAAACCAAGGTTTTTAGCTAGCTTACGGTTGGAAAGTCCTACTACAATTCTATTTTCAGGCATGTTGAAACCAGATTCGAAGTCAGGACTTGGATCAACTACATTGAACTTAGAATAGTTATAGTTTCCATACAACTGGAAGTTCTTAGCCATGCTGTAGCGGAAGCCAACACCGATACCTTCAGAGTTGATCTCTTCATCGGCATTTACATAAGGTCGGAAAGCCGTTGCAGAAGAAGCTCTACCTGCCAATACATCATCTACCCCCGGTAGCGGTGCTCCTTGGTGAGTTGTACCTGCTTTCACACGTACCGTTTGGGCTGTGATAAAGTTTTCGTAACTGTTGCGATAGTAATTGATGTCAAAGAATAGTTTCTTGTTCACAATTGTTTTATAGCCAATTTCGAAAGATCCTAGTCGCTCTGGTTGGACATAAGGAATATTGACCGTTTGCAACAAGCCGGGGTTGGGTGCTCCACCCAATACAGATGCAAGGAATGCATTGTAAGACTCATTCGTATAAGCGCCGCCATTATGGACGCCGTAACGCTCTGCATTGGCTTTGGAACTACCCAATAGCAAACCTGAGCTTGCAGGGAAGAAAATGAACTGTGATTGCGTACCAGGGTTCCTGAAACCTGTCTGATAGGAGGCACGGAAATTGTGTTCGCGATTGGCCCCTGCAGAATAAACCCCTGAAATACGTGGAGAAAACTGCCCGTCGAAGTTCTCATTTTTGTCGTAACGAACAGAACCGGTTAATTTCAATCGATCCCCGGCGAATTTCTTAGACCATTGGGTATAAGCACCGAATTCGTTGATTTTAATTCTTTCGTTAGGTCCTACTCCATCCGGGTTTTCGTTGAAGATCGTTCCATCAGAGAATAAATCGTACTGACGGAAGTTACCACCTACCAGGATATCCACGCCGGGAATGAGATTTTTAAAATTGTAATTACCTTCTACGTGTTTCAACTTGGAATTGTCAAAAAACCCTGCACCGGGAGGATTTCTCTGGAAGAAATCTTCTCTTGTTGCATCTACTACAGCCTGCCATTCTGCAGAACCCACCTGAGGAATACCTGCATCAGCCGCTGCGCGGGCAGCCTGATGAGCCGCAGAAACTGCAGCAGGAGTGATAGAACCACCTCCCAGGATGATAGGAATCAAGTTAGCTGCGTAAGTACCCGCATAGGTTGGCACCCATTGTGCACTGGAAGGAGAGAATCGCTCGTTAGCAAATGCTCCCAAAGCGCTGAGATTGTAAGATTTTCTGGCATCTGTGAAAGAGGTATACCCTCTCAAAAAGAAATTCGATCCGGTGAATTCCAACTTAAGGAATTGCTGGTTGAAGCCATCCAAAACGTAACGCTCACCACCTTGGTAAACGGTATTACCACCACCGTAGCGATAATTCACAGACACTTCCACGTCATCAGACAATCTGTAATGCAAAGCAGCATCTGCTTTCAAACTGGAAGCATCGTTATTGGCAAGCAAATCTTCTTCTCTGAAACCCGTTCTGCGGATGTCCAGCGAAGGAAGCGTTGGAATCACACCACCCAACAAGGCTTGCATTTGTGCTACTGGAATACCTGTTGCCTGAGAGAAAGGTCCTGCCAAAGCAGCTGCCAAAGATCCAGCTACCGCAGCCATAGGAACCACGATTTCCGCTTCATCACCATACATGTTCAAACCGTCAAAATTTGGAGCGCCGGGGCTGACAGCAACAGAAGAGGCTCTACTGAGACGACTGGAAGTGTAATCATTCGCTCTCCAATCTGTTCCTTTCAGGTAAGAAACATTTAGCTTGAAGGCAAATTTATCGTTGAATGACTTGGCATAACGAGCTGCGAGCTGATAATACGGGTCGGATCCACCTGCATCCGAACTACTGATACCATATTTTGATTGTACACTCAATCCCTGGTACTGAAAAGGATTTTTTGAATTCATCAACAAGATACCGTTGAAAGCGTTGGGACCATACAATGCAGAAGCTGCACCCGGAACCAATTCCACACTGTTGATATCCAATTCGCCTATACCTACCATGTTACCGGTTGGGAAATTCAACAAGGGAGCTGCATTGTCCATACCATCCATTAACTGTACAAAACGCTCATTTGCTACTGTAGCAAAACCACGGGTATTGATAGAGGTAAGGGTCATACTACCGCTGACAGCAGTAACTTCCTTCAAATTCGCAATGGCGTCATAGTAATCAGCTGATGAGGACTGGCGAA
>JALQTV010000135.1:3630-7561 GCA_023268675.1 Saprospiraceae bacterium
CAATAGGATCCATTTTTTCAATGGTTACCGGAGCTTCCAAAATGCTCTCCTGCACCCTTGAAGCAGACACTACTACCTCGTCGGTAATCACTGCAGCCGTTTCCAAAGCGATATTACCTACACTTCCTGCAGCACTGACCTCTACTTCCTGTGAAGTAAAACCGGTGTAAGATACAATCAGTGTGAGGGGTAGCGCTTCGCCTGTATTCAATTCGAAATTACCGTCATAATCAGTAATCGTACCGGCAACTTTGCCTTTGATGGCTATGGTTGCACCAATTAAAGGGTCTCCGGATTCAGCGTCCGTAACTGAACCGGTGATGGTCGTTTGTCCGTATGCCGTGAAAGAAAACGACAAGACTGCCATCATTAAAAATAAGTATACATTTTTCCTCATGATGCTTAAGTTTCGTGATAGATAGATTGAATAAATTTGGATAAAATAGAAGCTGTTTCAAAACTAAGTTCGATTTAACCTCTACGCAAGATTAAAAAATGTCAGGTGAATTTTTGTTATTTTTTTCAGATCACAATTTTATACTGAAAATACAACCTGTAAAATAATCATATTTCCTTTGGATGCAAAGCTACACAAAAGTATTCTTAACTCCAGAGCAATCATTCTTTCAAGGTCTCATAAAACAGCTTGTAAATTCTGGCGTATTCGTCAGCCCAGCTCGTTTCTTCTACAAAACCATGGTTTTCCAGCGGAAATACTGCAAAGTCCCAGTTTTCTTTTCTCAGCTCAATCAGCCTTTGTGCCAGCCTGACCACATCCTGAAAGTGCACGTTGGTGTCTATCATGCCGTGAAGGATAAGCAGCTGGTCTTCCAGGCCTGATGCGTGGTAAATTGGTGAGGAGCGATAATACGCAATGCTGTCTTCAACCGGAGTGTTGAGAATGTTGGCTGTGTATGGGTGGTTGTAGTGTGCCCAATCTGTAACAGACCGAAGTGCTGCTCCACTTTTGAAGGTCCCGGGACTGGTAAAAAGTCCCATCAAAGTCATAAAGCCTCCATAAGAGCCTCCATAAATACCTATTTTATCAGGGTCTATGCCGTATTCTTTTGTCAAAAATGCTGCTCCATCGATATAGTCTCCTAAATCCCGGCCTCCCATGTAGCGGTAAATGGCAGTACGCCAGTCACGCCCATAACCTGCACTGGCCCTATAATCTATGTCCAAAACAGTAAACCCATTGTCTGCCAGCAGGTTGTGAAACATGTATTCCCGATAGTAACTGCTCCACCACTTGTGGACATTCTGGAGGTACCCTGCACCGTGAACAAACATCACTGCAGGTCCATTTTTTACCGCTTTCTTAGGCCGGTATATCCTCGCCGGAACTTTCACCCCATCGCTGGCCTCGAACCAGACTATTTCAGGATCCCGCCAGGGGTAAGCGTTAAAATCTTTGGTAGTGGATTGTGTTAATTGTCTCATTTCCGCCCCCGGGCGGTTTTCCATGACATACAACTCCCAGGGTTTGTTGCTGTAAGAATACCTTACGGCCAGATGCTTTTCATCCGGAGAAAGGGTAAGCTCGTGTCCCCCGGGCAAAGAGGTAATTTTCGTAAGACTTCCCCCACTCAAAGACAAATGATAAAAATGTTGCTCATGCGGTCCCTCTGCATTGGCTGTGATGTAAAACCTGGTTTTATCCTGAGACAGGAAAGCATCCAAAATTTCGTATTTTCCTGAAGTAAGCGCCCGCTTTTCGCCGCTAGCGGCATGGACAGTGTACAGGTGAGAAAAACCGTCAGCCTCCGACTGAAACCAAATGTGCTCACCGTCAGGCATCCAGCCGACATTTCCCAAAGAAGCCACCCAACCTATACCGGGGCCACCAATCCATGCTTCATCATGCTGGCGATCCAACAAATC
This sequence comes from Saprospiraceae bacterium, assembly GCA_023268675.1. Classification (GTDB taxonomy): domain Bacteria; phylum Bacteroidota; class Bacteroidia; order Chitinophagales; family Saprospiraceae; genus JALQTV01. The sequence goes on from JALQTV010000135.1 coordinate 5,515, forward strand.
CAGTTTTCCACTTGCCGGATCCAAGGACATGATCCAGCGGTCTTTATTATCTAAAGAACGGATGACGACAAAAGCTTTGCTGCTTTCCGAAAAAACAGGACCTGCAATGTACACCTCTCGGGGCTTTTCGTATTGATCGACGTAAGGAGTTTCTCCCTTGTGATAGTCTTTCAGGAATTCAGGTTTGTCAAAGATCCCGGGAATTTGCTTGGTATCGATGTAAAAAACTGTATCGCGCTCCAGGTCGTAGATGCCTGTTTTGTAGGTATTACCCGGGGTGCCTACCTTGGGTCGGGTATTGATTTCTTCCGTAAAACCGGTTTCCGTAACGTAATTGGGAACCATGGTGGCCGGAGCTTTTGGCCGACTGACCAAGGTAAAGGTGACAAATTGCAGATCCGGGCTGGCCTGCATATTTGTGACATACTGATCTCCTGTATAAATTTCCTGTGGTCGTTTGGGCTGTAGGGCTTTGCTACGGCGCTCATTGGCTTCTCTCTCTGCCTTGCGTTGTTTCAGTACTTCAAAGTATTCGAGTTGGTCACGCTCCAACCAGGATTCAAACTCCAGTAACTTTTTTTCCGGTCTTTCTTTGCCTGACTTAAAATTGCTGAGCTGACTCAGGTTGTTGGTCTCCAGGTTCCAGCTAAAAAGATTGTTGTCCCGCACAAAAGTAATCGTATTTGACTGAGCGGTAAATCTGGGATCGGACTCGCGTTCCAGGGTATTGGTCAGTTGTTTTTCACGGCCACTGTCCAAATCCAGGTGAAAAAGATCGCCATTTCTCACAAAAAGCATGGCAGTATTATCGCTGTTGCGCATGCCACCTCTGAAAATAGCCGCTTCTTCTTCGGGAGAAAGCAACTCAGGTTGAGCATTTTCTTCCAAGCCCGTCTTATACATGCTACTAAGCGTGTCCATCTCCGGATTCCAGCTAAAGTAGATTTCCTTGCTGTCAACTGACCAGGATATCCGGGAAGGCGCATACCCCGTAAATTTCTCTCCGGACATGATCCGATCTATGGTCAGTGGTGATTTATTGGGTGTTTGTCGCTGTGCGAACACAGGCTGCATAGCAAACGCCACTACCCCTAAAAAGAGTACCATCTTTTTCATGACAATGTATTTTTACTCGGAAATAGAATTAATTTGAAGTGCTCAAACACCCAGTGCAAGCTTGACATGAGCCAGGTGATGTTGTCCATGCCATGCGTACATGGCCAGTGCCTGTCTCAATTCAAATTTTGTCTGATGTTCAGGGTGAAAAAAGGTCCTTGTCCAGTCGGAAGGCTCCATGTTTTCCAACAAAACGGTCCATCTGAAATGAACTCCTGCCAGAATCATCAAAGACAAATCAGCCGGCGTTTCTTCGATGTCAGGAGTATTTACCCAGGCATTTTCATCATAAGCCATGATGGTCGGGTTGTCCTGAGTCAATGCTTGTTTGAAACGGATAAAACTATTCATGTGACTGTCTGCGAGGTGGTGGATTAGCTGCAGCAGGGTCCAGCTTCCTGGGCGGTAAACTTTCTGCCAGGAAGGATCCTCATCGTCGGGAATTTCACTGAGCAGCGTGCTCAACTCCGAGGGTAGCAGATTGATCTGGTCAATCCAGTCTTCGATCTGATCATTTGAATAGTCATCAGGCAAAACAAATTTGCCGATCGGGTATTTTAGCTTTTCCAGGTCCTGCATAGCGTATTGTTTAGCGGAATTTTTTCCCAAAAAACAAAATTAATACAGCATTTCCCAAAATATTTACATTTCTATGATCAGACCTATACTCGGCACCAGTGTTCCCTGTGCATCAGAAATCTCTTTCAGGCGATAGCGCTGCAGTTCAACCGGATCCTGTGGGTTGGCAATGATGCCCGGTCCTATTGGAGTGTTGTTTTCATCCAATGGTCTGTCCAGTATCAACTCGGGTACCACAACCGTATTGCCCAGCATGTTTTCAATATCAAGATATAAGTTCAAGTTCCACTGTCTGAAATACCATTTTTTGTCCACCCGAAAATCGAGGGTATTGGCGCTGCCCAGCCTTCCG
>JALQTV010000136.1 GCA_023268675.1 Saprospiraceae bacterium
GAATTGTAAGCATGCCTGCGGCAAAAAATAGCATGAGCGCGCGCATAGGTCGTATTTTTGCTTGTTTATTTGGATCGGCTTCGCCAAAAAATATTTTTTGAAGGCTGCGTTGGCATTTTTGTCCGAAGGACGCACCAAATCCAGCTTTCAGGAAAGCCTTTGATCCAAATTACAAAAAATGTTTCCTGTATCTGCTTTTTTGCAGAAGTAGTTTTTATTATTTCTGTTTCTGAATTTCAAAAATTTTGTTCAATCAGGGGAATGTTGTCTCTACAAATCACCTGAATGTGAATTTTGGTTGGCAAGTTGTTAATTTTTGCGCTATCTCCTTGCATAGACTTACAGAAATTGGACTTTTGATTTGGGAATAAATTTGGTTAATAGTTTTTTGGAGGGATACACCTTTAAAAGCAGGTGTATCTCCTTCAAATCCTTCCTGTTCGGAATTAAAGCATTTTTTATGATAAACAAGATACGCTTCTCTTCTTGCGCAATACTTGCATTATTGGGGCTTGCCACTTCCTGTTCTGTGGAAAAGCAAGCAGACCCCTGGGATAAAGTGGCTGACATAACAGCAGCCATTCAGGTGCCGGAATTTCCGGACAGCGATTTTTCCATTCTTGATTATGGAGCCAAAGAGGGAGAAGAAGATGCCCTACCGGCTATCCGGGATGCCATAACTGCCTGCAATGACGCCGGTGGGGGACGGGTACTTATTCCTGCCGGAACCTATACAGTCGGAGGGCCCATACACCTCAAAAGCAATGTTAATCTGCACCTTGCGGAGGGAGCTACCCTCTTGTTCAGCACCAATCCTTCCGATTATCTCCCACTGGTATTGACTCGCTGGGAGGGCATGGAGTGCATGAATTATTCTCCTCTTATCTATGCTTACGGAGAGGAAAACATAGCCATTACCGGCAAAGGTGTACTCGACGGACAGGCTTCCAACGACAACTGGTGGCCCTGGTGTGGAAAAGAAGTGTACGGCTGGCAAAAAGGGATGCCAAGCCAGCGCGACAGTGCCAACCGACCCGAACTTTCCCGCATGAATACAGCCGAATTACCTGCCGCCGAACGGGTTTTTGGCGAAGGCCACTACCTGAGACCCAACTTTATCCAACCCTACAATTGTAAAAACATCCTGATAGAAAACGTGACCATCAAAAACAGTCCGATGTGGGTGATGCACCCCGTGCTGAGCGAAAACATCACCATCAGAGGTGTGCGGGTGATCAGTCACGGTCCCAACAGCGATGGCTGTGATCCGGAAGCCTGTAGGAATGTCCTGATAGAAGATTGTTATTTCGATACCGGGGATGATTGCATCGCCCTCAAATCCGGGAGAAACCAGGATGGACGCAAGATAGGCCGGGCCATAGAAAATGTGGTGATCCGCAATTGCGAAATGAAAGACGGACATGGGGGAGTGGTCATCGGTTCTGAAGTTTCCGGGGGAGCCAGAAATATCTTTGCCGAAAACTGCATCATGGACAGCCCCAACCTGGAAAGGGCCATACGGGTCAAAACCAACAAATCTCGCGGGGGCGTTATTGAAGATCTGTATTTCAGAAACATAGAAGTAGGAGAGGTGAAGGAAGCTGTGGTGCGAATCAACATGTTGTACGAACACGACGGAGAACCCGATATCCACATCCCTACCATACGCAATATTTTCATTGAAAATGTAAATTCCAAGCGCAGTGAGTATGGAATTATGCTCGATGGGTACGATGAATCCAATAAAATTTCGGATATTTTCATTGAAAATTGTACCTTCAACGGCATTGAGAAAGGCAACCGCGTCCGTCATACGGAAGGCTTGAATCTAAAGGGCGTGTTCGCCAACGAAAAACCCCTAAATTACGAACAATAATTATGTCACAAATCAAATCCGCCATCAAACCTTTCCTGGATGAAAATTTTCTTCTGGAAAATGAAACAGCGGTAACCTTGTACCACGAATATGCCAAGGATCTACCCATCATCGATTACCATTGCCACCTGCCACCGGATGAGATTGCCGCAGACAAACAGTTTGACAATCTGACCCGCATCTGGCTCAATGGGGATCACTACAAGTGGCGTGCGATGCGAACCCTGGGAGTGCCGGAACATTTCATTACAGGGGAGGCCGGCGATGAGGAGAAATTCAGCAAATGGGCGCAGACGGTTCCCTACACGGCGCGCAATCCCCTTTTCCACTGGACTCACCTTGAGTTACAGCGCTATTTTGGCATCGGCGAGGTGTTGACTCCTGCCACTGCAGACAAAATTTACCGCGAGACGGCAGCAAAGTTGCAGACCAAAGCCTACGGAGTTCGTGGCCTGCTGGATAAAATGAATGTGGAAATCGTTTGTACGACCGACGATCCCTGCGACTCGCTGGAGCACCATCTGAGTATCCAGGCAGATCCCTTTGCAACAAAAATATTGCCTGCTTATCGCCCGGACAAAGCTATCCTGATTGACCAGGATGGCTTCCCCGCTTACCTGGAAAAACTGGGAGGGGTAGTCAACCGGGAGATTAGGTCCTTGTCTGACCTGTTGTCGGCCTTGCTGGAAAGGGCAGATTTTTTCGAAAGCCTCGGCTGTAAGTTGTCAGATCATGGATTGGAACAGGTTTATGCAGAAGCATTTACCGATGCACAGGCAGACGCTGTATTGAAAAAGCGATTGGAAGGAAAGCCCATAGACAGGGAAGAGGCAGCCCTCTTCAAATCAGCCATGCTTTACCACCTGGGTAAAATGTACCACAGCAAGGGATGGACCCAGCAATTTCATCTGGGAGCCTTGCGCAACAACAGCAGCCGGATGATGCGGCAACTGGGACCCGATACCGGTTTTGACAGCATTGGAGATTTTCCGCAGGCGGCGGCACTGGCGCGTTTCCTAAACAGATTGGACACTGAGGATGCTTTGTCCAGAACCATCATCTACAACCTGAATCCTGCTGACAATGAAATCATGGCTACCATGATCGGCAATTTCAACGATGGTTCCATTCGCGGAAAGATGCAATTTGGCAGTGCCTGGTGGTTTCTTGACCAAAAGGATGGTATGGAAAAGCAAATCAATGCTCTATCCAATATGGGATTGCTTAGTTGTTTCATCGGCATGCTTACAGACAGTCGCAGTTTTATGTCTTTTCCTCGCCATGAGTATTTCCGCAGGATATTGTGCAACCTGATTGGGAGGGATGTGCACAATGGCGAATTGCCGGATGACCTGCATTGGCTGGGTAGCATGGTTGCTGATATTTGTTACAAAAATGCCAAGCAATACTTTGATTTTTAATTGATTAAAAAAGAAAAATAGTTTTATCGTATATGAAGAAAGTAGTTACCTTCGGAGAAATAATGTTGCGCTTGACTCCTCCCGGATTTCAGCGCTTTGCCCAGGCTTCTGCCTTTGACGTGGTATATGGAGGGGGAGAAAGCAACGTGGCTGTCTCACTGGCCAATTATGGTATTCCGGTAGATTTTGTCAGCCGCATTCCGAAAAACGACATCGGCGAAGCGGCAATTAAGGAAATGCGCAAGCACGGCGTAGGGGTTTCGCATATTGCCCGTGGTGGTGAGCGCCTGGGGATATACTTTCTGGAAATGGGAGCGGTAAGCCGCGCCAGTAAGGTGATCTATGACAGGGCTTATTCCGGTATGGCAAGCATAGATCGAGGCATGATAGACTGGGAAAAGGCATTCGAAGGCGCCGGTTGGTTCCATTGGACAGGCATCACTCCTGCCATTTCGCAGGGCGCCGCCAATGCTTGCCTGGAAGCCATCCAGGTGGCCAATAAGATGGGTATTACGGTTTCTACCGACCTGAATTACCGCAAAAACCTCTGGCAATACGGCAAAAAACCTTCAGAGGTAATGCCAGAACTGGTAGCAGGTTGCGATGTAATTCTGGGCAATGAAGAAGATGCAGAAAAGCATTTTGACATTCACCCGGAGGGCGTGGACGTGACCAAAGGAGATTCTATGGATGCCGCTGCCTATCAGTCGGTTTGCGAACAACTGATGCAACGCTTCCCCCGCTGTAAAAAGGTGATCATTACGCTCCGGGGATCTATCAGTGCTTCTCACAATACCTGGTCGGGAGTTTTGTTCGACGGAACAACCCTTTTCGAAGCTCCTACTTATCAAATTACCCACATCGTGGATCGCGTTGGCGGTGGTGACAGTTTCATGGGCGGATTGATCTATGGCTTGCTCAGCTACGAGGGGAACGACCAGCAGGCTTTGAATTTTGCGGTAGCAGCATCCTGCCTGAAACACACTATTTATGGAGATGCCAATCTGGTAACGGTGGATGAGGTGGAAAAACTGATGTCCGGCGATGCCAGTGGAAGGGTAAGTCGTTAATTTCTAAAAGCAAATAGTTTATGGCTAAATATACACGCATAGAAGTGGCTCAGACCATGGCTGCTCAGGGGATGGTCCCTTTGTTTTATCACGCAGACATAGAGCTGGGCAAAGAGGTACTCCGGGCCTGTTACCAGGGAGGAGCCAGATTGCTGGAGTTTACCAACCGGGGAGACTTCGCACACGAGGTATTTGCAGCGCTGAATAAGTTTGCGCTCAAAGAGTTGCCGGGCATGATGCTTGGCGTGGGCTCTGTAACCGACGGCGGGGCTGCTTCTCTATACCTGCAACTGGGAGCCAACTTTGTTGTAACACCTGTTTTGAGAGAGGACATCGCCCTGGTTTGCAACCGCAAAAAGGTGCTGTGGTCACCGGGCTGCGGCAGCTTGGGAGAGATTGCCCGAGCGGAAGAACTGGGAGCTGAAATTGTGAAGTTGTTCCCCGGCGGTACCTATGGACCCGGTTTCATCAAGGATGTCAGAGGACCGCAACCCTGGACCAGCATCATGCCTACCGGAGGAGTGGAACCTACCGAAGAAAGCCTCAAAGCGTGGTTGGGAGCCGGAGCAGTATGTGTGGGCATGGGGTCCAAACTCATTTCTTCGGACGTATTGAAAAACAAAGATTTTCAGACCCTGGAAAACAGGGTGAAAGATACCCTGCAATTGATCGCAAAAATCCGACAAGCATGAGAATAGTACGGTTTTTTCCTTTCCTGATCTTATTGTCTGTGTTTACCCTGACTGCTTGCAGCCAGGGTAGCCGCAGCACCCGCCTTAAACTGGCTCATGGCCTGGATGTCAACCATCCCGTACACAAGGGCATGGAATTCATGGCCCAACGGGTAGCAGAGAAGTCCGGTGGGCAATTCCAAATCGAAATTTATCCGGGAGGACAATTGGGGTCGGAAAGGCAAAACCTGGAACTGTTGCAGATAGGGAGCCTGGGGATGACCAAAGTCTCCGCTTCCGTAATGGAAAATTTTGCTCCCAGTCTTAAGGTATTCAGCCTGCCGTATATTTTTCATGACAAGGCTCACGCCTATGCAGTACTGGATGGTCCTGTCGGGAAAAATCTCTTGTTGCAAAGCCAGGACTTTTGGTTGCGCGGCCTGACCTACTTCGATGCCGGTTACCGCTCATTTTACACCAAAGACAAGCCTGTCAATAGCCCGGAAGACCTGAAAGGCCTTAAAATAAGAGTGCAGGAAAGTCAGACCGCCATGAATATGATCAAAGCCATGGGGGGGGCACCTACGCCTATTTCCTGGGGAGAACTGTACACCGCGCTTCAGCAGGGAGTCGTAGATGGAGCGGAAAACAACCCGCCCAGTTTCTTTTTATCCCGCCACTACGAAGTATGTAAGTATTATACCATCAACGAACACACTTCTGTGCCGGATATCCTTGTCATTGGTACGGTTGCCTGGAATCGCCTGTCTTCAGAGGAACAAACCTGGTTGCAGGAAGCTGCAGATGAGGCAGCCATCTACCAGCGACAACTTTGGGAGGCGGCTGAGCAGGAAGCCCTCGATGCCGTCAAGGCTGCAGGAGTGGAAATTTCCTATCCGGATAAAACCCCCTTTTCAGAAAGTGTCACCCAGTTGTATGATTCCTACCGGGATGATGAGGCCGTGTATCAGCTGATACAAGAGATCCGGAATTTTCCTTACGACAAATAAGACGAGCAAACCAACGATTAACCAATTACACAGCAATTGTATGATGCGCAAACGAATAGACAATATCCTGGGTGGAGTGCTGGCTGTACTCATGGGAGCCATGACGCTGGATGTACTCTGGCAGGTTATTTCCCGATACCTCCTCCAGTCTCCGAGTTCTTTTACCGACGAACTGGCCCGGTTTTTATTGATTTGGATAGGAGTGTTGGGAGCGGCTTATGTAGCCGGGCAGGACAAACACCTGGCCATAGACCTGCTGCCTTCCCGTTTGAAGGGAGCACAAAAACGGAAACTGATGATAGGCATTGCTGCTCTGATCGCGGTATTCGGACTGGCAGTGATGGTAGTCGGGGGCTCTCGCCTGGTTTATGTGACCCTTTATCTGGGGCAAAAATCTTCCGCCTTGCAGATTCCACTGGGGTATATTTATCTGGTAGTGCCTTTGAGTGGTGTCCTGGTAGTCTATTACAAATTATCGAGTATCCGTCAATTGCTGAAAAACGAATAAGCCATGGAATTTACTGAATTATTAGTACTGGTACTGAGTTTTGTGATCCTCCTGGGACTGGGTGTTCCGGTAGCCTGGGGCATAGGTCTGGCAACCTGCATTACCATGTTGGTGAGCATCCCTATGATTCCGGCTTTTACGACGGTAGCTCAGACCATGGCTACGGCACTGGATAGTTTTGCGCTGTTGGCCATCCCTTTCTTTATTCTGGCAGGACAGTTGATGAACCGTGGGGGCATTGCCCGCCGGCTGATCAGTTTTGCCAAGGCTATGGTAGGATCGCTGCCGGGCGGTCTGGCGCATGTCAACATCATTGCGGCCATGCTCTTCGGAGCGATTGCGGGTTCTGCGGCGGCGGCAGCTTCGGCCATTGGCACCATCATGGGTCCGGAGATGGAGAAATCCGGTTATAGCAAACAATTTGGGGCAGCCGTCAATATTACATCGGCCACCACAGGTTTGATCATCCCTCCCAGCAACATTTTAATTGTCTATTCCCTTGCCAGTGGCGGGGTGTCGATTGCCGCCCTTTTTCTGGCTGGCTACCTTCCAGGTATTTTGACCGGTTTGCTGCTGATGATCGTCACTAGTGCCTGGTCTGTATATCGCGGATTCCCTGCCGGGGAAAGAAGTAAGTTTAGCGAGGTAATGCGCACCTTCATTGATGCATTGCCCAGCCTGTTGCTTCTGGTTATTGTCATCGGAGGCATCGTCGGGGGGATATTTACTGCCACAGAAGCTTCTGCCATAGCGGTTCTGTACTGCCTGTTGCTCGGCGCAATTTACGGAGAAATTACCCTTGGGCAAATGCCGGATATCCTTCGCAGTTCAGCTGCTACTACGGCTGTGGTAGCCCTTTTGATAGGCACCTCCATCAGCATGTCCTGGGTGATGTCCTACGAAAACAGTCCTCAGAACTTCACCGAAGCATTACTGGGAATCAGTGACAACAAATACGTATTGTTGTTGTTAATGAACC
>JALQTV010000137.1:0-5743 GCA_023268675.1 Saprospiraceae bacterium
GTGAAGGCCATTTTGCCGATAGGCCATACCATAGGCGAACCTCAAATTTTATTCGCCAAAATACAGGATCGTAAGGATCCTACCCGAATGGAACTGATTTTGGAACAAAAAGCAAAACTTGAAGCCATCATGCAGGAAGAGAAAAAAGATGAAAGGGTACCCCTGAAAGAAACGGTTGACTTCGACACCTTCGCCAAGGTGGACTTGCGCACGGGAACTATTATGGCAGCTGAAAAGGTTGAAAAGGCAGATAAATTGCTGAAATTGACCATAGACCTGGGTATGGAAAAGCGCACCGTGGTTTCAGGCATCGCCGAATTTTACAAACCAGAAGAGATCATTGGACAGCAAATTGTCTTGGTGGCTAACCTGGCTCCCCGAAAATTGCGCGGCATCATGTCTGAAGGAATGATTCTGATGGCAGAAAATACAGAGGGACAACTGACTTTCGTGTCGCCCGCAACTCCAAACTGGGGCAATGGTTTTGTCGTAAGGTAAGGCTGCCATGTATGTGCCACTGATCTTTCGTCCCGAGTCTTCGGCAGCTGTCCGGAAACTCATCCAAAATTACCCTTTTGCTACCCTGACAGGACAGGTAGAGGGTAAACTACAGGCAGTGCACTTACCTCTGCTCCTGGTAGAAACAGAGTCGGGAGAATGGTTTTTGGAAGGACATATAGCAGCAGGGAACAACCTGCAGGAGGCTCTGCGGAACCCCGCCTCTTCTTTGCTGGCCATTTTTCAGGGACCGCATGCCTATGTATCTTCTTCGTGGTATACCCATGAGAATGTGCCAACCTGGAACTATATGGCTGCACATGTGCACGGCAAACCCACTGTTCTGAGCGGAGAAGACCTGTACCAACACCTTCGGGAGATGGTAGATCAGTACGAGGAGGGCAGAGCACAGCGTTTCTACCTGGAGCAAATGAATCCCAAAGCGCTGGCAGGGCAAATGAAAGGCATCGTCGGCTTTCGACTGGCAGTGGAGGAGGTGGAAGCGACCTTTAAGTTGAGCCAAAACAGAAACGAGACCGATTACGGGCGAATAATCGCACAGCTGGAAGCTTCCCAAGATCCCCTGGATCAGGCACTGGCTGAGGCAATGAAACATTCAACTCAAAAAAAATAGCATATTGAAAGCTGGAATCAGATGGTCGGGAATAGCCGCCAGCGGCTTGCTGAGTGCCTGGATGGGCTACGAAATGCATGCTCGCTATCAGGCAGATGAATTGTGGGGCTACCGCACACTTCTCTTTTACCTGGGCTTGTGGTTTTTTGGGATCTTGCTGCTCCTGCCGCGTTTGTCATCGGCACCTGACTTTCCAAAACATTTTGCCTGGAGTACCCTGGCGGGAGCATTACTGGGACTTGGTTTCCCTGACATCCTGCCCTTCCCGCTCCTGATATTTTTTGGCTTTGTGCCACTCCTCCTTTTGGAAAGCAAACTGGCGGACAGCCCCGGGGGAACCCGCCGGCTTTATGTATTAAGTTACCATGCTTTTTTGCTCTGGAACATCCTCTCTACCTATTGGGTGGGCAATTCTGCACTGGGCGCCGGAATTTTTGCCATCATGGTCAACTCTTTCCTGATGACCCTGCCGTTTATGGCTTTCCACCTGATCCGCAAACGCCTGCCAAAACTGGCTTATGCCGGCTTTTTTAGTTTCTGGATTACTTTTGAATACCTGCACCACCAATGGGAACTCACCTGGCCCTGGCTGACTCTCGGCAATAGTTTTGCCGAATTTCCAGCCTTGGTACAGTGGTACGAATATACGGGGGTCTTTGGTGGGACCTTATGGGTTCTCCTTGTCAACTATTTGATTTTCAAATGGATAAAATCCAATCAGGGCTTCGCCCAAAAAACTAGTTTTCAAATTGCCGCCATTGTGCTGCTGCCGGCTGTAGTTTCTCTGTGGATGTATTCGACCTATGAGGAAAAAGGTCCTTCGGCGGAAGTTGTTGTAATTCAGCCTAATTACGAGCCGCATTACGAAAAATTCACCATACCCTCCTCGCTGCAGATAGATCGCTTTTTGGAATTGTCTGCTTCGAAGACAGGACCGGAGACCGACTACCTGGTATTTCCTGAGTCCAGCATAGGCGATTTTGAAACACATGAATTGAAAGAAGAGCCCGATGTTCAGCGCTTGCTCACTTTTCTCGATGCTTATCCCAACCTGAGACTGGTCAGCGGTGCCAATGCCTATACCATTTTTCGCAGGGGGGAGGAGCGCTCAGCTTTTGTACGGACGACTGTCAACAATTGGGGAGACACCCTCTACTGGGAAAGATCGAACATAGCCCTGCAATTACATGCGGGTATAGAAGAAGTTCCCATTTATAAAAAATCAAAACTGGTTCCCGGACCGGAGAATTTTCCCTACCGGGAATTGCTTTTCATGTTTGAGCCCCTGGTCAACAAACTTGGAGGAACGACCGTTGGGGTGGCTACCCAGCCGGAGCGAAGTGTTTTTACCGGCCCTGCAGGAAAAGTTGCCCCGGTTATTTGTTATGAATCTGTATTTGGGGAGTTTTTTACCGGCTACACCCGAAAAGGAGCCAATGCGGCATTTATTGTGACCAACGATGGTTGGTGGGACAATACAGCCGGACATCGCCAACATCTCTATTTTGCGAGCCTGCGTGCCATTGAAAACCGCCGGGCCATTGCCCGATCTGCGAATACGGGCATTTCTGCTTTTATCAACCAGCGGGGCGATATCTTACAGGCAACCCGTTACAATGAGGCTACTGCGATCAAAGGGGAGATACAACTCAACGATGTGATCACTTTTTATGTCCGTTGGGGAGATCTGATTGCCCGGATTGCTGTGTTTTTGTCTATATTATTGGTCTTGAATTCCCTATCAAAAAGACTCGCGTTGAAAAGCTAAAACAGGCATTTTGTTGCGCTTTTCAGGTTGATTTTCTTCGGGGATCCTGCGTCGAAAATACATGTTTAAGTAATTTATTTTCAGCAACATACACTTGTTGTTAACACCTTCTTGAAAACTCTGCTACATTTTCAATTTCAAGTCCATTATTTTGTGGCTGTTTTGGTGATTCTTTAGTTAGAATCTTAAAAGGGAATCCGGTGAGAATCCGGAACAGTCCCCGCTGCTGTGAGCTTCCCAAAAAGCTTCAGGCAACATAAGCCACTGTTTCTTCGGAAATGGGAAGGCGCCTGAAGTGAAGCGAGTCAGAAGACCTGCCAGGCACTATTTTCATTCAGGCTTTCGGAGGAAAAGTCAAGGATGTGTGTATCAATGGCTTGTCTTTTTGGCATGTCAGTGCCCATTCCTGCCTGTATCTGCCGTTCAGCCTCATTTTTTAACCTTTCAATTCAAAAAAATGAGCAGAACCATTCCGTTTGTTTTTTCACTTGTTGTTTTTATTTCTCCTGCCTTTCTTTCGGGACAAAGTTCTGATACCCTTCAACTGGAAGAGATAGTCGTAGTGCATTCCAAAGTACCTGTGCCTTCCCGCTCAACGATCAAACCCGTCCAGGTGATTTCGCGCGAAACCTTGGAAAGCCAAACGGGCAAGGACGTAGCGCAGATTTTGAACGAGGTGGCCGGGATTATGGTCAATGGAGCCTATAGCAATCCCGGTAAAGATAAGAGCTTGTATATCAGAGGAGCAGGGAGTGAGTTTTCGCTGATTCTGATTGATGGTCAACCCTTGCTGGATCCTTCAGGAGTCGGAGGAGCCATAGATTTGCGGCTCTTGTCTGCCAATCAATTTGAGCGCATAGAAATTCTGAAGGGAAGTCAGTCCACCCTCTATGGTTCAGACGCAGTGAGTGGTGTAATCAACCTGGTTACCCGCGGCGCTGCCGAAATTTAGTTATCGGGCAGACTGGCAGTTCAATCAAACTGAGGGAATTTCCGAAGCTCTCAAGGAAGATCCCGGGGCAGCTTTTGACAAGGATGGTTTTATTCAGCAAAGTGCCCGACTGGATCTGGGCTATGCACCAAATGAGCATTTCGATCTCAAAGCTTTTGTGCGAAAGCACGATTTTTCCGGCGATTTTGACGATGGAGCTTTTGCCGATGCACCCAATACCTACGGAGTCACTTTGTTCCAGACCGGGTTGTCTGCCCGATATCGCAGCGACAAAACGACATTTTGGTTGAATGCCGGCCACATGGATACCGATAGGAGTTTCGAAACTGCCTGGGGGACTTCCAATTACAGAGGCTTCCTCAATCAGATAGATACCTGGTTTTCAAGTGAAATAAGTGAGGCCGTCCGATTGCAGGGAGGCATCAACACTCAGTTTATGCGAATGAAAGATCCACTCGCTGTAGAAATCGATCCGGATGCAGGTATCTGGAGCGCTTATGCTACGGTCTTGCTGAATCCCATAGAGACTTTTGGTGCGGAATTGGGGTATCGCTTCAACCAACACAGTACTTTTGGAAACAACCACAACGTGAGCCTGTCGGGAAAATACCGTTTATTGGGTGAGTTGCAGCTTTTCGGTTCCTATACCACTGGATTTAAGGCTCCCAACCTCTCACAATTATACGGCCAATACGGTGCCAATCCGGATCTTCAACCCCAGTTGAGTAGTTCTATGGAGGCCGGTGTACAATACGGTTTTCAGGGTGACCGCCTGTACATGCAGGCTTCCTGGTTTCGCCGGGACATAAAAGACTTGATCGCCTATGATTATTTCAAAGGATTTTTCAATCAGAGCAGGCAAGAAGACAGAGGAGTGGAACTGGATGCAGGTTTTCGTTTGGGCAATGATTTGATGGTTACTGCTACCTACACCTGGCTGGATGGACAGGTGCGAACCCCTCTTTCTGCAGATAGAGATACGACCTACAACAATTTATTTCGGCGTCCGAAACACCAATTTTCCGCGGGGCTCCATTATCGGGCCGGGGAGCGCTGGCAGTTCAATCTGCAGTGGCAGCAAACCGGAAGTCGCAGTGACCTGTTTTTCAATCCTGCAAATTTCTATATCAGTGAAGCTATTGACCTGGAATCCTATGGTCTGTTGAATGTGTATGCATCCTGGGATGCCATCCCAGACAAGCTCAGGGTTTTTCTGGATGTGAAGAATGCCACGAATCGGCAATTTCAGGAAGTCTATGGTTTCGCTTCCATGCCCCGCAACCTGATGCTTGGAGCAAATTGGTCTTTTTAGTGAACGGTGAACGGTAACAGTAAACAGTAAACAGGTAAACAGTAAACAGTGAACAGTGGACAGTAAACTGTCTGGGCTATGCCCTCTTTTGCCTACTTACACACTTTTTAGGATACTGTCCTTTTGTCCGATAAATGTATTTTCTAACAAAACGGTCAACGCTATTTAGGGAAGGACAGCTCACTGCTCACCGTTCACTGCTCACAGCTCATCTAATCTTCGGTCTTCTGCGCTTACCGCCGGGTCTCATCATCATATTGCCTTTCATGCCTCCCATTCTGGAAACGGATTGCGTTTGGCCTACGTTTTGCAATGCCTTTTCGAATTGTTTGATCTGGTCTTTGATGGCCGGTTCCGTTACCTTGTATTGTTTGGCATTGCGGAAATGCAGTTGTGCCTGTTTCCACTTATTTTTGCCGGCATTGATATTGGCTAGTTGCAATTCTAGCATGGCGCGTTCGTTATCGCTGGGCAGGTCAATCTCCTGAGCCTTTCTCAGGAAAGCTTCTCCTTCTTCGGTCTTTTTATTGGAAAGGGCGATGGAGCCTTTGATCATGTAATAATAAGCCTTGTTGGTTG
>JALQTV010000137.1:5753-7472 GCA_023268675.1 Saprospiraceae bacterium
GGGAAACAAGGTAAGATTGAGGCGCTGTTCACACTGTTCGAAATCACCGGTTTGCATGAGGGTGGCGGCAGATTGTATGGTCCCCAGCAGCAGGTAGCCAACGAGTAGTACGATACCCGTCAGGATCAGTGGAAAAGCATACCAGAAACCGACGAGAACGGCCAGTATGGAGCCTCCGATAATCAAGACACCCATGAGGGCGAAGCGCAGATAAATATTTATTAAAAACATAAAAATGGTTTGATGATCTTAAAATTGAGCCGCTTCAAAATTAAGCAAATCTGTGAATTGAAGGTTTTTTTATCTTCCGGCCTTTCGTTTTTCGTCGATAAATTTAGAATAATGTTGTCGATTATTCCTAAGCTTGTCTTTATTTGGCTTTTATCACATGATACCAGAAGATCAGGAAAGACTGTTGGCGGAGATAAAAAAGAACAAAACGGAAGCTTTGAAGGTCGTTTTTGATTCTTTTTATCCCTTGGTGTTCCACACTACGCTTAGGATAGTGGAGGATCAGGCACTGGCAGACGACCTGGCTCAGGAGGTATTCATCAAATTCTGGGACAAGCGTCAGGATCTGGACATTCGTTTCAACCTGCCGGCATACCTTCGAAAAATGGCAGTCAACCAGGCTTTGGCTCACTTGCGCAGCAAAAAAGTGCGGTTTTCGGATGAACTACCGGTAGATAAGGCCGCCCCTGCTTCGGAAAAACCTGACCATCTCGTGCTGGAGCAGGAACTTTCCCATCTGATGGAACAGGCAATTGATTCTTTGCCTGAAAGATGTAAATTAGTATTTCGTTTGAGTAGATTCGATGGCCTGAGTTATCAGGAAATTGCTGATGCTATGGAAATCTCCATAAAAACTGTGGAAAATCAAATGGGCAAAGCACTGAAAATTCTCCGGGAAAAATTATTGCCTCATTTGAACAAACCTGCATAGGGGTAGGCTGCTCTCTTTTGCATCTTATGTTGTTAAAAAAAGGGGATAATGAAGGAAGATGTATTTACAAATCTGATTGCCAAAAAGTTATCAGGTAATCTGTCTGCTCAGGAGGAACAACTCTTGCGCAACTGGCTTTCGGATGCCCCTGAACACAGGTACCTGCAGGAAGATATGGCGAAAGTGTGGGAATGGAGCAGTCATGTGAAGATGCCTCCCGCTGATGTAGGAAGTGCCTGGAAGAAAGTGGAACAAAAGCTGGATTCCGGCAAACCTCGCCTGCAAATCCGAGTCAATAAGTTTTTCCTGATGGCAGCAAGTTTTTTGTTGCTCTGCGTGATGGCCTTCTTGTTGAGAGACACTTTCTTGTCAAGCGCTCCTGCAGTGCTGGTGCTTGAAACCGGCCCCTCGGAAAAATTGACTCATACCTTACCGGATGGTTCGGTTGTTGTCCTCAATAGCAATAGTAGGTTGGATTTTGCGGAGCTTCCCGGTGAGCGAAGCCTGCATTTGTCCGGGGAAGGATTTTTTGAGGTGATCAGACAGCCCACGCGCCCATTTATTGTTCACTGCGGCAATACCGCTGTGCGGGTTTTGGGAACTTCGTTTAATATCAGAGCCTATGAGGAAGAGGAAGCCATTGAGTTGTATGTGCAGGAAGGAACGGTTTCCTGGAACAGAGCCGGAGAGGTCGGTGCTCAGGGTACCCTTGTCACAGCCGGCATGTCTGCCACGTTTAACATAGAGGAGGAAACTATAATGGTTACAGACCTTTC
>JALQTV010000138.1 GCA_023268675.1 Saprospiraceae bacterium
CTCTAGTGCTTTCTTCAAATCTTCCTCCCTGTCGCCACTCCTTCTATAGGTTCCTGCAATCGGATTGACTACCGCCTTTCCATCGCGAATGACCATCTGAGATTCTGGTGAAGAACCAAAAATCCTATAGGAACCATAATCGAAATAAAAGAGATAAGGAGATGGATTGATAGAGCGTAATACCCGGTAAACATTAAACTCATCCCCTTGAAAGCGTTGTCTGAACTGTCTCGAAAAGACTATCTGAAATACATCTCCAACCTGGCAATGGTGTTTTCCCAGCCTTACCAGTTCCTTGAATTCCTCGTCGCTCAGATTGCTTTCTTCCTTACCGACCAACTCAAAAGGATAGGTCACAATTCGGGGATTTTTAATAATTCTTTCCAGAGTATCCAACATGGAATCCTCTCCTTCCAGCTGATTTTCAATCAGGTACATTTCATCCTTGAAATGATTGATTGCGATCACCAATCTGTAAAGAGAAAAGCGAATATCCGGTATGTCCATCTTCCTTTTGGCAGGGTCAAAATCCAGGGTGTCAAAGTACTGAACGGCATCAAAACCCACATGCCCAAACAAACCGTTGAAAACACCGTATTCAGTTTCCTGCTTTAAATCAAAACAGGCAAGGAATTCCTTCAATCGATCCGGAACGGTGTGTACATCTGTAACCGGATAACGATCCGTCTCCCCACCGGGCATCAAACACTCTATTTGCCTGTTTTGAACCAAAAAAGTAGCCAATGAATCCAGGCCAATAAAAGAAAAACAATCTTCCTTACTTCTGAAATCGTTGCTCTCCAACAATACCGGATCGGAAAAGCGGTCCCGCAGTTTGAGAAACAGGGAGACGGGACTGTGCATATCTGCCAACATCTTCCTGGCAGTGACCCGTATCGCAATTTGAGTGTCTTGCATCTGAGGCATGGTTTAGGAGTTTTTGAAAACAAAAAACGGCTTGCCGGGAAACCGACAAGCCGTTTTTTGGTATTGGAACATAGCAAGTCAAGTCACCCGACGGATGATTCGATTTGCCACCACCAAAATTTGTTATTAGAATAAATCATTTTTTCCTTTTGATATTGTCAAATATACACCTTGCTTTTATCATTCCAAGGGTTCTGTACATTTTTTTCGCGTTAATTTTCCTGCAAATGGGTAATCTGCCATACCAATTCGCGCAACAAAGCCCCCTCTTCTTTGCCTGTATTGTTAAAATATACCCCCTTGGATTTAAGGTCGTACTCTGCCAGTAATCCGATCAAGCTTTCCAACTGTCCTGAAGAAAAATTGCGGGCTGCCGCCTGGTATTCCTTCAAGAAAAAAGAAGAGCGTAGTTTCAAGTTTTCCAAAACCTCTTTTTCCGGCAAACCGGACAGGGATTTCAGCAAAAATAATTTGGTAAAAAAAGCAGACAGGGTTCCTATGACTACCGGCATGGGATTTTTTCGCGGGTTGGAAGCAAAATAGTTGACAATCTGCTGGGCTCTGGTATGCTCTCGCTGCCCCAATGCCCGTTGTAATTCAAATACATTGTAATCTTTGCTGATCCCAATGTATTTGTCAATGATGTTTTTGTCGATTTTTGTTCCGGTGGGTATATTGATCAACAACTTCTCCAATTCGTTTTTGATTTTGGCGATATCTGTACCCAGATATTCCGCCAGTAAGGCAGCTGCTTCCTGGCTTATTTCGAATTTTCGATTCTTTAGATATTGGTTGATCCAGGGCACAATCTGATTGTCATACAGCGGCTTCGATTCGAAAACTACTGCTTCTTTTTTGAGCAATTTGCCAAAGTTCGAATTGAAGTTGAATTTCTTGCCTTTGTAAGCAATCGCCAGCAAGGTCGTAGCGGCGGGCTTTTTTATATATGCCTCTAAATCTTTCAGCTGTTTCATATCCTGCGCCTCCTTGAGCAAAACAACCTGTCGCTCTGCCATCATGGGAAAGCGCATGGCCGTATCAACCACTGCCCGGTGATCTACTTCCTTTCCATACAGTACGGTTTGATTGAAAGCTTTTTCTCCGTCATCCAGCGCCTTGTCTTCCAGATAATCCATCAATTCGTCAATGAAATAGGGCTCCACTCCGTGGAAAAAATAAACCGGGGCAAACTGCTTGTTCTTAAAATCTTTGATGAGCTGGTCAAATCCGGCTTCCATATTGACTGTTTTGATTGAGTCAAAAATACTAAAAATCCACCTTTCTTCCATTCGATTCAAAAACAGATCAAAGCTACAAAAACACCCAACACTCATTTTTTTGACGATAGCCTAAACCAAAAATACCTCCGGTTAGTTTGAAAAATAAAACCAATATGAAAAACATAAGCCTTGTCCTTTCCGGTGGCGGCGCACGGGGAGCCTATCAGATTGGCTTTTGGGCAGCCCTGAAAGACCTTGGACTCGATGACAAAGTCAGTGTTATCACCGGCAGTTCTATTGGAGCCATCAATGGTGCCCTTATGGTTCAAAACGACTTCGATAAAACTGTAGCAACCTGGCAGTCGGTCAAACCTGCCATGATGTTCAACGTATTCGAAGAAAATGCCAGAAACAAAAACATCCATGCCTGGCGCCTGTATTACGAACTTTGGAAGGACCGAAGGAAACATGGGGGCATACGATTTGATCCGGGTAAGGCATTGCTGCGTCAGCTCATCAACGAAACTACCATTCGCAAGTCTTCCGTAAAACTTGGCGTAACTGCCTACAATGTGGACAAGCGCCAAGGCAAAAACTGGTTTGATGACCAAATCCCGGAGGGCAAGCTGGCAGAATACGTTATCGCCAGTGCTACTTTTCCGCTTTTCCAGCCACATGTTATTGACAACTACCGATACCTCGACGGAGGCATGTACGATAACTTCCCAATCAAACCCGCGTTGGACATAGCTCCTGATAACCTGATCATCTGTGTCAATATTTCTATGGCCGGAGCAGCGGCAGCCAATTGGCTTCGCCGAAAATTTCAGGGAGCCAATCTAGAGATCCTGTATCCCAATAAAAGTCTGGGCAGCCCACTCCATTTTTCTCCGAAAACCATGGAAAAAAACATACATTTAGGATACCAGGACACCCTGCGCTTTTTCAAACAAAAAGACCTGAGTGCCCTGATTTCTGAATCTTAAGCAAAGCGGGATGATTGCAATCACAGGGGGTACCGGTCTTGTAGGAAAGGCTTTGGCACAGCGACTCAAACAACAGGAGCAAAGTTTCCGAATCGGCAGCAGAACAGCACCTGAGGAGGCAGAGATACTGCCCTACTGGCAAAAAATAGACCTGGCTGACGGGTACGGTCTGGGCAATTTTTTGGCTGAAAGCCGCCAAATTGTTCACCTGGCCCGGAACAACAAACCCCTGACTGACATCGGAGGAACCTGGCGGCTTGCCTATCGTGCCGAACAGCATAACATCCGGCACCTCATTTTTCTTCATCCAAACCCTTCCTCTACCTACACAAGTGAGGCTGTGAAATTACTTCAAACTTCCGGATTGCAAATTACCATCATGCACACACAACCCAGCTTCGAGTGGTTGGAAAGGTACTTTACAAACCGCAGTAAATGGCCATTGCATAGGCTGTCTTCCGGAACAACACTTGCTCCGCTGTCCATTAGCCGTATTGCATCTCACTTGGGGGAACTCATCATGCAAGACGTTTGCGAAAAATCTATCAAACTTACCGGAGAGGAAACCATGACGTTCCAAACAGCCGCCAACTTATTCCGTAAGTACAAATCCCAATTGCAAACACCAAGAGAAATAAGTGCCAATACCTGGGAAGAATACCTCATTCAAAGGACAAAGACTGACTGAGACGGGCTCCTTTATCCCGTTTCCGATTAAAATGATATTTTTGGCAAACAAAAAAACAGGCACACATGAAAAAACCTTTGATATTGGTCACCAATGACGATGGCATCAATGCTGCAGGAATAAAAGCACTCATCGAGGTAGCTTCAGAATTCGGAGACATTGTGGTAGTAGCTCCTGACTCTCCTCAGTCAGGGATGGGTCACGCCGTTACCCTTTCCAACCCCATCCGCCTGCACGAAGTGGACCTTTTTGAAGGCATTGCAGCATACGAATGTACCGGAACACCGGTGGATTGTGTCAAACTTGCCAAAAACATCCTTCTCAAAGACAGAGAAGTAGCCCTTTGTGTGTCCGGCATCAATCACGGCTCCAATGCCTCTATCAATATTATTTACAGCGGCACCATGTCTGCTGCCATGGAAGCTTCCCTTGAAGGGATTCCTTCCATCGGCTTCTCCTTACTGGATTATGCTTACAATGCCAACTTTGAACCTTCCAAACCTTTTGTCCGAACTTTGATCCAACACGTATTGGAACACGGGATGGAGCATGGCACCCTTTGGAATGTCAATATTCCCAAACTTCCGGAAGGACAAATAAAAGGCATCAAAGTGTGCAGGCAAGCCAACGCAAACTGGGAAGAGGAATTTGTAGAAGCCTTCGACCCCCGGGGACAAAAATACTATTGGATGACAGGCAACTTTGTCAACAAGGACACAGGTGAGGATACCGATATACAGGCACTACGCGACGGCTATGTCTCCGTTGTACCTTCCATGCACGATCTGACCAATTACAAAGCGATTCAATCATTAAAGGGATTGAACGCCTTTTAAAAAATCAAGCAGCATGCTCCAACGCATTTTCTCTCGCAACAACGTTTTCTTTGGCCTGGCCATAGGACTACTGCTTCCTGCGCTTGCTTTCTATCTATTGTCGCCTTTGATCGATTTCATCGGAACTTTACTGGTGCCCGAAAAAGGAGTGTATGCTTCTCATTTCAGACAGCGCAGCCTGGCCATCATTGCCATCTGCATCAACCTGATCCCCATGAATGGGTTCAACAAAAATCGACGTCCGGAAAGCATGCGGGGCATGATGTTGGCTACCATAATACTGGGCATAGTCTGGTTCATCTCGTTTAAAGACCAATTATTACCCGAATGAAATATTATATCATTGCCGGAGAAGCCTCCGGCGACCTGCATGGATCCAATCTGATCAAAGCCATCCATCAGCAAGATGATTCGGCAGATGTCAGTTGTTGGGGAGGTGACCTTATGCAGCATGCCGGTGCAAACCTCATCAAACACTACCGCGATCTTGCCTTTATGGGCTTCTGGGAAGTTTTGAAAAACCTCCGGACCATCATGGGCAATATCCACTTTTGTAAGGAAGATATATTGGCTAAGAATCCCGATGCTCTGATTCTGGTGGACTACCCCGGATTCAACCTCCGCATAGCCAAATGGGCATTCCAACAAAAAATCCCGGTATATTACTATATTTCACCGCAAATATGGGCCTGGCACCGCAGCAGGGTACATGATATCAAAAAGTACGTCAGGAAAATGTACGCTATCCTGCCATTCGAGGCAGACTTTTACCGGCAATATGACTACGAAGCAATGTATGTCGGGCACCCCCTATTGGATGTTGTACAACAATTTGAAAGCAATGCAACATTCAGGTCGCAAAATAAATTGGACGAGCGCCCCATCATCGCACTTTTACCGGGAAGCCGCAAGCAAGAAATCCAACGCATGCTTGAAGGCATGCTTGCCGTGACATCTGATTTTCCGGATTATCAGTTTGTCATTGCAGGAGCGCCTTCTATGCCTGAAAGTTTTTACCGGTCTATTATGAATAGCCCTTCTCTTAAAAAACAAGCAAGCATTGTTTTCAACCAAACCTACCAGCTCTTGTCATCTGCCCACGCTGCACTGGTGACTTCCGGGACCGCAACCCTGGAAACTGCTTTGTTCAATGTCCCCCAAGTAGTATGCTATAAAGGAAGCAATCTATCCTATCAAATAGCCCGGCGAGTGGTTGACTTGAAGTTCATTTCGCTGGTCAACCTGATAGTGGATGCCCCACTGGTAGCAGAACTCATTCAGCAGGATTTTACCCCCGAACGATTGAAAGCCGAACTCAAAAAGTTGCTACAGGAAGACAAAATGGAAGAAATTAAAAGGGGTTATGCCCGATTGCGAACTATTTTAGGACAAAGCGGAGCGTCTATGCGTACTGCCACTTCCATTGTTAAAGACCTTCGGATGCTAAAAAGTCTTTGATTTTTGGCGAAGCCGTAGCAAATATCAAACAAAGAGGGTAACTTAAGTAAAATAAGTCCTGTAGTACCCGATGAAGCACATTGCCCGCTTATTTATCTTGCTTTTTATGACAGCTTCCTGTCAAAAAACAACCCCAAGCGACGCCGACCTGATGTCGCAAGCAGACAGTCTTCAATGGCAAATGGCCGGAATTTACGGCAATGGCAAGTGGAAAAGTGCCATTTTCCAAGAAGAAACCTACAGGGAAACTCCTTCGGTCCAACTTCCTTTCCCTTGGGTAGATTCTAATCTTACCAAAGCACTCGAATACAACCTGGAACTCCTGGACAACCTATATACCAAAGGAAAGCGCAAGACCAACAACCCGGCAGTAAGTCCAGATCAGCTCGAAGAGATTACCCGACTCCTGTTGCGCAGGCAATACCAGCCCGGTGACCTTTATGCTCCCAAACTAAAAGCGCTACAGCTCAATGGAACGGACAACCTGGGCCATGTAAGGTTTACCGGTTACTACCTTCCGGTAATGGCGGTTTCTCTGGACTCACTCCCGGATTACCCCTGGCCTGTTTACCGAAGACCACCGGATAGTACTGCAACCCTGCCCGAACGCCAGGCTATTGTATCCAATGCTGCCCTGGCGGGAAAAGGACTTGAAATTGCCTGGGCCAAAAGCAAGGTGGACATTTATTATGCTCAGGTACAGGGTTCCGCCATCGGCATGTTGCCGGACGGCAGTTTTCTCACCCTGGCCTGGGACGGATCCAACCGACACCCCTACCGCAGCATAGAAAAATACCTCAGGACACATCCGGAATGGGTACCCGATAATGTTGGCCAACAGGGCATCAGGAAGTTTCTGGAAGAAAACCCTCTGCTGGTTGATTCTGTCTTGAATTACAACCCATCCTTTACCTTTTTTACCCTCCAACAGGGAGAGCCTCCCGGAGCTGGCACGGTTCCTCTTACACCCCTTGTATCCGTTGCAGCTGACCCGGATTTCATTCCTCTGGGAAGCATCTTGCTCGCTGCACTCCCGGAACTCAATCCACGCACTGGCTTGGTGGCAGGGCACCGTTTTCAGTTGCTCATCGCTCAAGATATTGGCGGGCTCATCAAAGGTTCCGGAAGAATAGATCTGTTTCAGGGAACCGGACCCGAAGCCAACAAAAAGGCCAATCGGATCAATCATTTCGGTAGAGTTTGGATTTTGGTACCCGCTCAATGAGCTTTTTCTCCCTTTGGGAAAAAGTGCTCGCCATTATTTTCCAGGCTTAAAGCATTGTATGTCAGTATAATTCTGACAAACAACATTTTTTATATGATATTTTTTTTACATTTATTTTAATCT
>JALQTV010000139.1 GCA_023268675.1 Saprospiraceae bacterium
ACACCAAAGCTGAAAGCCTCCAACAGGATGATTTTATACCCTGGAAAAGAGGGATTTCTTTGTAAAAGTTTATCTTTAAATTATGTCGTTACCCTTGTTAAACAGAGGCCTTAAGCCCGTACCTGCCCGCCCCGAAAGGATCTTACAATTTGGCGGAGGCAATTTTCTTCGTGGATTTGCCGACTGGGTGGTACATGTGATGAATGAAAAGCTGGATTACAATGCCGGCATCGTGGTAGTCCAATCCGTCAGCCAAAATGGCGTGAGACAATACAACGAACAAGAAGGGCTCTACACCCTGCTTCTTACGGGAATCAGAGAAGGTAAGGCTTCCAGGCAAATCAATTTGATCGACTGTGTGCAGCGGTCTCTAAGTGCGAAATATGATTTTGAGGCATTTTTGGCAGTGGCAAGACAGGAATCGCTACAATTGGTCTTTTCCAATACCACTGAAAATGGCATTGTACTGGACTAGACAGATGCACTTTCGGATACCCCTCCGGGATCTTTTCCGGGGAAGCTGACCCTACTGTTGCACGAGCGCTTCAACTTTTTTAAGGGGGACCCTGAAAAAGGCTGGGTCATCATTCCTTGTGAGTTGATTGAAGACAACGGGGACAAACTAAAATCCATTGTTCTGCAATTGGCTGCACACTGGGACTTGCCTGCCGCTTTCAGTGAGTGGCTGAAAGCGTCCTGTACTTTTTGTAACACCCTGGTGGATCGCATCGTCTCCGGCTATCCTGAAAATGCTGTGGAGATCCAGCAAGAACTCGGATATACGGATCATCTCCTAACCGAGGGGGAGCAATTTCACCTTTGGGTAATTGAAGACAATCCCGCGGTTCGGGAGGCATTTCCTGCCGATCGGGCAGGTGTGGAAGTGGTTTTTGCCAAAGACATCCAGCCTTACCGCCTCAGGAAAGTAAGAATTTTAAACGGTGCACACACGGCCATGGTTCCTCTGGCATACCTTTATGGGTTGCGGACAGTCAGGGAGAGCGTTGAGGATGATACAATCGGAAATTTCATCCGCAATCTGGTATTTGAAGAAATCATTCCTGCTTTGGACATGCCCGAAGCTGCCTTGCGGCGATTCGCTGAAGATGTACTGGATAGGTTCAGAAACCCCTATATCCACCACTTGCTCATCAGCATTTCACTAAACGCAACAGCCAAATTTGCCACTCGTGTATTGCCATCCTTGTTGGAATACCAAAACCGAAAAGGGGAGTTGCCGCCCCGCATGGTGATGGCCTTTGCCGCACAGATTCTATTTTACAGGGGACAGACACTGGACGGGGAAAACATTGCCTTGAATGACGATGAAGGCACCCTGGGTTTTTTCAGAGATGCCTGGGAACGATTCGGGGAAGATATTCCGGCACTGACAAAGCACATCCTGGGTGAACAGGCATACTGGGGCAGCGACCTGAATGAAATCCCCCTGTTGACGGCGACCCTTACTGAAAACATAGAAAACATACTCCACCAACCTTTGAAAGATGTACTTGCTGGGATTTGATATCGGAAGCTCTTCCATCAAAGCTGCTTTGGTGGATGCTAAAACAGGAGCCCTGAAGGCTCAGGTACAGTTTCCAGACGCAGAGATGTCCATTGCGGCCCCTTATCCCGGCTGGGCAGAACAGGATCCGGAATCCTGGTGGGAATTTACCTGCAAGGCGAGCCAAAAGCTTATGGAGCTTGCTGCCGTTAAATCTGAACAGGTAATGGCTATCGGCATTGCTTATCAGATGCACGGATTGGTGCTGACAGATAAAGACGGCAAGGTATTGCGACCTTCTATCATTTGGTGTGATAGCAGGGCAGTGGACATTGGCGAAGCAGCCTGTAATGAATTGGGGCGGGGACGTTGCATGTTGCACCTGCTCAATTCCCCGGGCAACTTTACCGCATCCAAGTTGAAGTGGGTAAGAGACAACGAACCTGAAGTGTTTGCAAAGATCCGTTATGTCATGCTTCCCGGAGACTACGTTGCCATGCGCTGTACCGGAGTTTCAGCCACCACCGTTCCGGGTTTGTCAGAAGGCATCATGTGGGATTTTCAGCGCGAAGCGCCTGCAGATTTTTTGCTGGATTATTACCAGGCAGGAAAAGAACTGATCCCGGAAATATTGCCTTCCTTTGGCCGGCAAGGGAGCCTGCATGAGGAGGCAGCCGGACAATTGGGTTTGCGAGCCGGCATCCCGGTAACCTACCGGGCTGGAGACCAGCCCAACAATGCCTTGTCTTTGAATGTAATGGAACCGGGAGAAGTGGCGGCTACCGGAGGAACCTCAGGAGTGGTGTATGGGATTGCAGACAGTCCGGTTTTTGATCCCGCTTCACGGGTGAATGGTTTTGCACATGTCAATCATACCGCAGAAAAGCCCCGAATAGGAGTTTTGTTGTGCATCAATGGAGCCGGAAGCCAGTACAACTGGACCAGAAGGACGCTTCCCTCTGGTAGAGAGGGGTATGCTGTCATGGAAGCCCGTGCAGCAGGCATACCGGCAGGAGCGGATGGAGTGCGGATTTGGCCATTTGGCAATGGGGCGGAGCGCATGCTGGGCAATAAAGATATCGGAGCGCGGATAGCAGGTCTGCAATTCAACCGCCATAGCGAAGATCACCTCATTCGCGCAAGTCTGGAGGGAATCGCCTTTGCTTTTGTTTATGGCATGGGAATCATGCAGGAAATGGGATTGGAAACCAGGCAACTGCGTGTTGGAAACGACAACCTGTTTCAATCGCGTATCTTTTCTGAAACCATCGCCACCCTGATGGATTGCAGGATCGACATGCTGAACACCTCAGGGGCAGCAGGGGCAGCCAGAGCAGCAGGAGTGGCGGTTGGCTGCTGGGAGCTCTCTCAACTCGGACAAACCCTGCAGGCTGTTCAGGTGTATGAAGGAAACGATCAGAAGCCTGCCCTGGCAGCAGCTTACGGACAATGGAAAAATGAATTGGAACAACTATTAAAATAAAGGAGCGCATGATGAAGGCTACTTACCTTGTCGGAGAAAAAGAATATTTTAAAAACATCGGAAAAATCCCTTTTGAGGGCCGGGAAAGCGACAATCCTCTCGCTTTCCGCTGGTACGATGAAGATAGCATCGTCGCGGGAAAACCGCTGAAAGAACATTTTCGTTTTGCGGTAGCTTATTGGCATACCCTGGGTAGCACCGGGGCAGATCCCTTCGGACGTGCTACCCTGCAATATCCCTGGATGGCTGCTACAGATCCTTTGCAGCAAGCGAAAGACAAAATGGATGCTGCCTTTGAGTTCATCACCAAGCTTGGCGTTCCTTTTTATTGTTTTCACGACTACGATCTCATTGAAGAAGGCGAAGACCTGATCACTTCTGCCCGCCGCATGGAAATGATCAGCGATTATGCTCTTGAAAAGCAGGCAGCTTCCGGAGTTCAATTGCTTTGGGGAACGGCCAATCTGTTTTCTCATCCGCGCTACATGAACGGCGCTGCCACCAATCCCGATCTCAAGGTGGTTGCCTGGGCAGCTGCACAGGTTCGACAGGCACTGGATACTACCATCAAACTGGGTGGCAAAAACTATGTGTTCTGGGGAGGCAGGGAAGGCTACATGAGCCTTTTGAATACCCAAATGAAAAAGGAGATTGACCACTTGGCGCGTTTCCTGCACATGGCGAAAGACTATGCCCGTGCTCAGGGTTTTACAGGGAATTTTTTCATTGAACCCAAACCGATGGAACCCACCAAGCATCAATACGATTTCGATGCAGCAACGGTGATCGGCTTCCTCAGGGAATATGACTTGATGGAAGATTTCAAACTCAATGTGGAAGTCAACCATGCTACACTGGCACAACATACCTTCCAACATGAGCTGCAAGTTGCTGCAGATGCCAACTTGCTGGGAAGCATGGATGCCAATCGGGGGGATTATCAGAACGGCTGGGATACGGATCAGTTTCCCAACAACCTGTATGAATTGACCGAGGCGATGTTGGTTTTGTTGCAGACCCGGGGCTTCCAGGGGGGAGGCATCAACTTTGATGCGAAACTGAGACGCAATTCCATTGACCTGGACGATTTGTTCCACGCCCATATCGGAGGAATGGATGCTTTTGCACGAGCACTCATAACAGCCGATCGATTGTTACATGAGTCTCCCTATCGGGAAAAACTAGCCGCACGATACCGTTCATTTGACAGTGCTGAGGGCAGAGCATTTGAATCCGGACAAATGAGTCTGGAAGCATTGGCTCAGTTGGCCCATACCTGGGGCGAACCCGTTCCGGAGAGTGGCAAACAGGAATGGTTCGAGAATCTGATCAATCGTTATCTGTGAGATGGATTTACCGGATTGGGGATGTATAAAGAGGCAGGTCTTAAAAAAAACATTTCTTTAAGATCAATTTTTGGGATAGTTGAGTAGTAAAAATTTCATTTTAACATAAATTATTTTTGTTTATAAAATTGAATTTTAATGTTTTGTGATTCAATATATTGATTTTTATTTTTCACAAAACTCGTTTTTTGTCTTTGAATGTTGTTGGTGGGTGTGGTATGTTTGTATTGTCAAACGAAACAACACGCCGGATAAAGTTCCGGACAAAAAAGAACAGGAATACAGTTCATGAAATTTAAGTTGTGAAGCGGCAGGTCAAATTTATTTTTAGGTTTGACCTGCCCCTAACAAACTACTTTTGTTTGACTAACGAATCGAGATTATTGCTCTTATTATATTGTTCATGGGATTATAATTCAATAAGTCGTATCACAATCGTGATGCGACTTATTTTTTTGTGGCCTATCCATCAGATCCGTTTGGGTCTGGGCTGTAAGTCCGTCAGGCTTGCTATGCGCACAGGGGCTCCCGAACTGATGCTTTTTCGCGCAGCGATACCAATTAGAATAGACATGGCTCCATCTCTGACACCGGCAAAATGTTTGTAGGGGTCAGGGGCTGAGGTATCCTGGAAAATGCGTTCGTGCAGGCGTTTGTCGCCCCCTCCATGGCCGCTCCTTTCAAAGCCAACCATCATGGTCTCGTGCTTGTTCCAGAGTTTGTGGACGATCATGGGTTTGTAATCCATTTCGGCTGTACCCTGATTCATTTCTGCGGCATGGAGAGCCGCTTGTTCCAGGTCGGCATTTTCGTGATAGGGAATGTCGAGCCAGGCTTCGAGCCTTCCTTCGGTTCCATTAAAGGCGATGCGCCAGCCTTCGAAAGGAGAATAGGTTGTGAGCGAATAATTGACGATGGTATCATTGGCATATTTGATCTGTGCAGACATCTTGTCGTAGATGTTGATTTCGTGGCGGAAGAGGCAATTGTCCCGCACATACCCGTCGTGGTGTTCGTGTTCTGTGTAAAGTTTGTAGAGGTGTTTGTCTTTGGTGATGTCCCAATGGTAGGAACAATTGTTTTTATGGGGGCATTGTCGGCAGTTTTCTCCTCGAAAAGGGCCATTGCTGCCGTAGTGTTCGAGTGCGCCATAGGCAAAAACTTCTGCAGGATCGGAGTCCAGCCACCAGTTGAGCAAATCGAAGTGGTGTGTTGCCTTGTGTACCCAAAGTGAACCACCTTCCTGGCGCAGGCCGTGCCAACGACGAAAATAGGATGCACCGTGGTAGGTGTTGAGGTACCAGTGGAAATCGACGGAGGTAACTTTTCCGATGGCATTTTCACTCAATAACTGTTTGATTTTGGTCATGTAGGGACTCCAACGGTAGTTGAATCCGACGATGAGTTTTTTATCAGATTTGCGCTCTGCATCCAGAATAGCCTGACATTTTACCTCATCAATGGTAAGCGGCTTTTCTGTCAGTACATCGCAGCCCATTTCCAGGCCTTTGATGATGAACTCGTGGTGGAGAGAGTCTTTGGTGGTGACGATGATCAGATCGGGGCGGGTGTCGCTGATCATTTTTGTAAAATCTGTGAATAAGGGGCAGTGGACACCCATATAAGACTGCGCATACTCCAGTCTGCCCGGGTTATTGTCGCAAAGACCGACAAATTCGAGTTTGTCGCTGAAGTTCTCCACGAGCCTTTTGCCCCAAAAGCCTGTACCTCTTATGCCGGTACCAACCATGACAATGCGCAGTTTTCGGTCAAGGCCAAAATCGAAAACCGGTTGGCCGATCAGGCTGCCGGCAGCTAGCATGCTCACAGCATGCAGGAAATTCCTTCGGGTTAATTCGTTTTGCATTAGATAAAATTTATGATGGTTAATCAAGTCTCTGCAACCAATGACTCAGGCGTTTGGTCCAGTCGTCTGCTGTGGTGGGATTGTAAAGTCCAAACCCATGTCCGCCGGCAGGATAGAGGTGCATTTCTGCTGCAACTCCGGCGCGGATACAGGCACTGTAGTAAGCCAGGCTGTTCCCTACCGGTACAGATTTGTCATTGCCTGCGTGTACGAGAAAAGCGGGGGGGCTGTCACTTGTCACCTGATTGTCTGCTGACCAGCGCAGTATGTCGTTTTCGTTGGGATTTTCGCCAATGAGGCGTGTTCTTGACCCTTTATGAGTCAGCTGGTCTGAAAAACTAATCACGGGGTAGATCAGGATGACAAAATCGGGTCTGGCATCGGGTAGTGCTACTTCATCCGGTAAAGCCATGGTAGCAGCGGTAGCTGCCAGGTGGCCTCCTGCGGAAAAGCCCATGATGCCAATTTTCTGCGGGTTTACCTGATAAGCTTCAGCCCTTGATCTGACATATCTGATGGCAGCCCTGGCATCCTGCAGTGGTGCTACAGAGGGATCTTCCTGCCACCTGGGGTCGGGAAGGCGGTAATTGAGTACAAAAACCGTGATGCTGTCCTGTAAGAGTCTTTCTGCTACGCGAGTACCCTCCTTTTCGAAAGCTGTACGAACATATCCCCCACCCGGACACACAATGATTGCCCTGCCATTTGGGTGTGGTGCTTGAAAAATAGTCAGGGTAGGGTGGGTGGTATTCGATCTTGCCAGACCACTTTTGGGACCTCTTTTTTCGGAGATCCCTTGATCGGTACTTGCCAGGTTGTTGGGTACGATATCAGGATATAAAGGGATTTCCATTTGTGCGGAGAGGGGGAAAACGCTGATGAGTAGCAGGCAGCTCAGGAGATTTTTTCTGGTCATAAAGGCAGTGTTAAATGTTTTTATTGAGGAAGCCAACCCCTGAAAATGTTTTTCGGGGTGTAAGCTTTCAGTTGTTTTTTGCGTAGTTGTACGGTCCAGCCTGCCCGGCTGCCTGTCGGGGAATCAGTATATTCTGCATAGAAGGTAGTTTCCGGATTGGTTTCATTGCTCCAGATTTGCCAGCCTTCCGGGTGGATATGTTTGCCATAATCACAGGAGAGGAACACTGTTTTGGCAAATTTTCGCCAGGGGCGGCCCAGAAAAACCTTGTCCACTCCCGGCGCAGCAGTGAGTTGACAGTTTTTGAAAACAAAACCATGCTCCTGCCTCTCTGTGGTA
>JALQTV010000013.1 GCA_023268675.1 Saprospiraceae bacterium
ATGAAAGATGGGGAAGTCGTTTTTGCCAAAGGCTATGGCATGGCCAATCTGGAGCACCAGCTTCCTTTTACCACCGAGACGATTTCGGATATTGGTTCGGTAGCCAAGCAAATTACAGACTATGGCATCGTTTTACTGCTGCAGGAAGGCAAATTGCAATTGACGGATGATATCCGGAAATACCTTCCTGAGGTGCCTGATTTCGGGGAGGAGATTCAGATCCAACACCTGATTTATCATACGAGCGGTTTGCGGGAGATTTACGAAACAGAAGCCATCAGGGGCAACAGAGGCGGAGATGCTATTTTTCAGGAGGATGTACTGCGCATGGTACAATTGCAGAAAGAACTCAATTTCCCTCCGGGAGATCAATACATGTATTGCAATACGGCATACGCCTTGTTGGCAGAGATCATAGAGCGGGTCAGCGGTGAAAACTTTGAAGATTGGATGCAGGGACATATTTTCAAACCCCTTGGGATGGATCACACCTGGATTATGGACAAACAGGGAGAGCTTTTTCCCAATACGGCAGATTCTTATTATGCTGATCGCAAGGGAGGGTACGTGAAAGCTTTTGATAATAGTACGATCAGAGGGCAGGGTGGCATTTATACTTCCCTGACAGATATGATGAAATGGATGAAAAATCTGTTGCACCCTGCTTTGGGTGGTGCCGAAGCTATGCAGCAGATGACTACCCGGGGCATTCTAAACAATGGGGATACTCTGAATTATGCTTTTGGACTGACCGTAGAGGAATACCGCGGCATCCCCGCTATTTGGCACAGTGGTTCCAGTGCAGGTTATCGCTCATTGTTGTACACTTTTCCGGATTATGACCTGGGCATCATGATCAAAAACAACAGCCCGGGGGTTTCGGTGCTGGATGTGCTAAGAGTCGTAAGCGAGCACTATATTGGTGATGACCTTGGAGCCATGCCACCCAAGTCAGAAAGAGAAGAGGAAAACAATGATTTTGCCCTTGATGCAGGGCAGCTGGAAGCTTATACGGGGCAGTATTTCAGTCCCGAACTGGAAACTTATTATGAATTGTTTGTGTCCGGTGACAAACTCATGGCACGTAATTTCAGACAGGGAGCTTTCGAGCTTACGCCGACAGGTACAGATACTTTCCGGGGTGCACGCGGATCCTTCAGGCAGATAGTTTTTGAGAGGGACGCAGGCGGTCAGGTCGGTGGACTTCGCGTTTCCAATGGCAGGGTCCTTAATCTTCTATTCCGGAAAATTTAATTGCTTGCTTTATGAAAAATTTATGGCTGCTATTTTGGGTGTCTGTTGTGTTGGCCGCTTGCGGAAATTCAACTCCAAAGGAAACGGTACTTATCGATGGTTCTAACGGAACCAGACCCTTGGTGGAGGCTTTGGTAGAGGCCTATCGGGCAACTCATCCCAAAGCAGACATCCAGGTTGGAACCGTAGGTTATGGTTCCAAAGAAAGATTGGATGTATTGGAGTCCGGAAGGATACAAATAGCCATGGCCAGCCACGGTCTGGATGAAGCAGAGATTTTGAGAAGGGGGATGGAAATTCACCACATCGCTCAGATGGCAGTTGTTTTCGGGGTCCACGAAAGCGTAAGCATCAAGAGCCTGAGCAAGCGGGAAATTTGTGATATTTTCACGGGAAAACTCAGCAACTGGGAGTTTACCGATATGTATAGTTTGAAGATAGTGCCTTTGATGCGTCCCCTGGAGGAGGTTGATGCCGAGGTAGCTCAAGGGGCCATTCCCTGTTTGAGTGAAATGAAGTTAGAGGCTCCGGTTCAGGTCAAGGAATCGTCAGGTGACCTTGCCCGTGCACTGGCAACTACTTCCGGTGCAATTGGTTTGACAAACATGATCCGGGTAGCTCAAAGTGAGGGCAAGATACGTGCCCTTGCAATCAATGGCATGCTTCCTTCTGCAGAAAATATCCGGAGCGGAAAGTACCCTATGTTTCGGAACAATTACCTGATTACCAGAACTTCTGCTTCTGAAGCAGTACGTGATTTTTTGTCTTTTGTCAGCAGTCCGGCAGGGATCAGGGTGATTGAGGCAAACAGTGCGTTTTTTCCGGGTGGGCAGTGAGTAGTGCAGTGAACTGTGAACTGTAAACTGTGAACTGTGAACTGTCTTGATCGTTTGATTGGGAATTTTGTCGCCTTTGGGCAGGCCTGTTAAATTCT
Organism: Saprospiraceae bacterium; assembly: GCA_023268675.1. Taxonomy (GTDB): domain Bacteria; phylum Bacteroidota; class Bacteroidia; order Chitinophagales; family Saprospiraceae; genus JALQTV01. Next base: position 2,189 of record JALQTV010000013.1, read on the forward strand.
TAGTATTTCTATTCGATTCGATGATTAATCATTATGCTACCCCTTGCGGGGTTTTTAGGGATAGGTTGTCACTCATCGCTGCCCAATTTCGCCGCCTTCGGGGCTCTAATAATTGATTTTTGTCAAAGGTCAAAGGCCAACTGCCAAGAGCCTTATCCGTTCACTGCTGACTGTTCACTGTTCACTGTCAATAACAAAGAGCGCTTTTAAATCTTCAATGACCTCTTCCCAGCCTTCAAGGCTGTTTTTGTAGTGTTCCTGTCCATTCTCCATATTGGCATAATCGCCCTGTGTGATGGTGAGGATGATGTGGTCCTTGTGGGGGGTGAGGTCATAGGTTACAGTGACCGGGTTTTTGGGGATTTCTTTATCTGGAGCAGCGGTACTGAATACGAGTTTTTCATTTTCACGGTATTCCAGGACTTTTCCCTTGACATAGACCTGTCCATCTGCTGCTCCTTTCCAGACGACATCGTTTCCGGGTACCCAATCGGAGATAAGTTCACAGCCATACATGTACTGCTGGGTGTATTGTGGATCTGTCAGGGCTGTCCAGAGGGTTTCGGCGTCGGTAGGAAACTTGACAATTTTTTGTACGATCAGTGGTTTGCTCATGCGTTTGTTTTTGGCTGTATGATGGCTTCGGCTTCTATTTCGACGAGGTATGCTTCGCCGATAAGGTCTGCTCTGACCAGCGTATTTGCGGGGAAAATACCCGAAAACCTTTTTCCGTGGGCCCTGCTGACAGGTTCCCAGTCAGCGGTATTTTTGATGAAAATGCGGGTACGTACCACATCTGAGAGTTTTGCCCCCAGCGACTGCAGCGCAGCTTCTATTTTGTCAATGATAAAGTGCGTTTGTACGCCGGGATCTCCCTTGCCTATAACGCGGTCGATGTGGGTGGCTGTAGTTCCTGAAACGAGTATCCTGTTGCCGGTTTTGACGGCTCTGCAATACCCTGCGAGGGGTTCCCATACGGTTCCGGTAAACACGCGTTCTTTACCATCCTGGCTGACTTCTTTGTCATAGGGGGGAGGTATGCTTTCCAGGTGATGGCTCAGGTCGCCCGAAGCGGTGAGGAAAGGCGGTTTGCGGTATTCGTCTCCACAATCGCCATGTATGGGTTGCAGGTGCCGAAGTGCAGCTGCGATTTGTTGCTTTGAATTTTCGGGTAGCTTGAATGATGCCAATTGCACGTTTTCTGCGATATGTTGACTTTTGCCCAATCGGGCACCTATGATGACCCCTCCCACAGCAGCTTGTTCGAGTATGTACCTGCTGGCAATGTTGGCGATGGAATGCCCTGTTTCAGAAGCTACGGAAGCAAGTATCTGCAGCAAGTGCTGATAAGCGTCCCAGCCACCTGCCGAGTCGATGAAGCGTTTGTATTTCATCTGGGACCAGGTTTCCAGTTGGCTTTGTAAAGGTTCGGGTTGGCCAAGCCATTTGTCGGTAAGGAAACCACCGGCTACGGTTCCGAAGGCAAGTATTTTTACGCCGTATTTTTCGCAAACGGCAGTCATGTCACCTGCTGCCCGCTGGTCGAGGAGAGAGTAACAAATTTGATTAGAAACGATGGGTATGCCGTCGCTGAGGGCCATTTCCAGGTGTGCCGAATCGAAATTGGTTACTCCTATTTCGCGAATCAGTCCTTCTTCTTTGAGCTCCTTCAGCCAGTGCAGTGCATCCATCCAGTTGGGGTCTGCGTAGTTCCAGGCGTGGAACTGCATAAGGTCTATTTGTTGGGCCTGCATCCGATCCAGGGCTTTTTGTACGCCCTCCCTTACGTCCTGAGGACTTATTTTGCCGGCTTCGGGGACCCATTTGGTCAGCAAACGTATGTTGTCTGGATTCGGATGGCTGTTTTTGAACATCCCGGCAATGATTTCGGCGGAGCCGTAATGATCAGCCATGTCGAAGGTAGTCAGCCCTGCTGCTGCATAGGGCTCCATGGCTGCTGCCGCGGTCTCCAGGGAGAATTCCCTGCCGTCGCGCTCCATATCCGCTATTTGCCAGAGTCCTGTGAGCACTCGGGATATGCGCAGATCTTTTCCAAGGGTTGTGTATTCCAATGTATTTGATTTTTATTCCGGTGGCAGTTGGCGGAAAACAGCTTCCACGTCAGTCCCGGATTTTTTGAGCTTTGAATATTCTCTTGCAAAGATAAAGGAGGCTATACCCATAACGATCACCCAGATCGGAGTGGAATGAAAGTACCAGGCTTCTACTGGCGCATTCAAGTCTTTCCAGGTATGTATGGCCAGAAAACCGCTTAGGAGAATCGTGCCAGTAAAGGCAATGGCTACTTGCAATTTTCGGTTGCGGACTACGCTGATGCCAGAGGCGAGTTCCGGATTTTTTACCGGAAGGTACCATACAGAAACACACATCAACAGGAAGTTGACCAACATGGAGGTGACCATAATGTCTATGCCCAGGAAGAAGTCACCGGCGAAGTGGCTTCCCAAAATTCCCACGGTAGCCATGAGTCCGCTGAGCAGAATAGCCCGATGGGGGCTGCGCCGTACAGGATGCACTACGGCCAGTTTTTTTGGAAAAATGCCATCTTCTGCCCAGGCAAATATGAGCCGGGAAACTGCCAGCAGCATGGCAGGCAGGTCGTTGATAAGCGCCAACGCTGCCCCGATCAGGATGGCCACACCCCAACCTGCGGGAAGAAGGTAACTCAGCAGGCCGGCAGCGGTGATGTCTTTGTTTTGTGCTTCTTCGGCAATGAAATTCCAGGGCACGGCATGGTAAACAGCAATCGTAAACAGCATGTAAAAACCACCTACGGTAAGTATGGCCATCCCGATGGCCAGGGGCAGGGAACGGGAGGGGTTTTTGGCTTCTCCACCTGCCTGGGCAATAGAGTCGAAACCAATAAAACTGGAAAACAACAATGCCGCTGCCGCTAAAAATACGCCCAAAGAAAGCGGTTCTGCCGGCAAACTGCTTATCTGCCGACCTTCTTTGGCCAGCACTCCGGCAACGAAGTCTTCGTGGTTGTGAGAGAAACCGGCGACGATGACAATGGCACCCAACACAAACATCAGCACCATCATGGGAATCAGGGTGCGTTCGTAGGATTTGAGTCCCGATAGGTTGACTCCGACAAATGCCCACAAAAGCAAGAGTGCCATACTGACCCGTATCCAACCCGTATCCAACCAGATTGCCAGGGTGTCGGCATCTAGTGCAAGCGCTATGTCGCGCAAAAAGGGTACAATGATATAAGATATTACTCCTATCGCGATAGAGAGGCCAAACCACTGTGAAAAACTCGCCACAAAACCCAGATAAGGACTCAGCGAACGACTGGCATAAATGTAACTGCCACCGGCTCTCGGCATGGCAGAAGCCAGGATCGCGTAGGCAAAAGCAGCCATGATGGCAGGGAAAGCGGCGAAGAGGAAGGCTGGGAGTACGTGAGCGCCAATTCCGGGTACGTTGCGCTGTATCATGAAGGGAACTACATAAATAGAAGCGCCCAGCATGGAACAAATGCCTGTGGCGGCCAGGCCAATCAGGCCCAGCTGTCTGTTCAAACCTCCTGCTTTAGCTGGATTATCTGACATATCGGGTGAAATTTTGTGTAGCCAAAATAACAGATAAAGCGCATTATTCAGCTTTCTGAAGGGTGAAAATGACAGATATCGGGGTTTTCTGTTCGGGATGTCGGATGAAAGCGGTGTTTTGCAGGTCATATCCCAGCGCTGCAAACATACTTTCCCAATCCGCCATGGTACGGTAGTACCAGTCCATTGGCACTTCAAAAGCGACCTGCATCCCCGCCCAGTCTTCCTTGACCCATTGTGCCCGCCCCAGGTCTTTGAATGCCGGATGCTCGGGGTCTAAAGTCTGGATGAGAACCTTCCCTTGCGGAGTCAGCCATTCCTGTACTTTTTGGAGTATGGCAGGGGTTGCGGCTTCGCCAAAAAGGGAATAATTGAAGACAATCAAGTCGAAAGGAGCATCGGGATGGAAACTTCCGCTCACCAGTGCTTCGTAGCTGTGGTGCAAAAAGGTACTCATACCGGTTCTTTGAATGGCCCTTTCTACGAGTTTTCCAGCTGCATCTATGCCCAGGGTATCCATGCCCAGACTGTGTAGTTTTTGGCAGAGCCAGCCTTCACCACAGCCCATATCCAATACTCTGCGGGGTTGGTGACCTACAATGGCGCTGATAATTGCCTCATTGGTAGCCAGGTTTCGAGACGCTATGTGTTGTTGTTCAATGGTTTCAATCCAGGCTTGGCTGTTTTGTTCCCAGGAAGAAATGATGTTGTGTTCCATGGATGAAGAATAAATTGCTTTGGAAAATTTTCTGGAGTAAAAGTATGCTTATCGAAAGCAAAGTGGAAACGGATGGCTGATTTTTTGGCGTTAGCCGGCAAGTGGGATAAAAAATTTGGCAACTACCCGAAATCATAAAACAGAGCTTTTTCTTTCATTGTCAGATCAAAATTGTTAACTTAACCCAACCAACAGTCAGACTGTTGTGAGAGTCGAAATTATTACAACAAAACCACTTTAACAATGTCCTTTACCTTACAACCGGCAGCCCCGCGCACCCTGCGGACGGGAATCAGGCTGCTTTCCTTATTTTTAGTGTTTGCTCTCCTGCCCTTTTTGGGCGAAGCCCAGAGTAAAATTATTTCTGCTGACAAGTTGATGGAAATGTTTCCGGATGCTGCAAAGCCGGCTCCTGACCGCAAAAAAGGGGAGGGAGATGGCCCCCACGATCGACTGATTATCAGAGGGGCTACCCTGATCGATGGTTTTGGCGGCCCAATGAGAAGTCCGGTAGATATCGTCGTGGAAAATGATAAAATCGTAGATATCGTAACTGTGGGTACGCCCAAACTCGGAATCAACGAAAGCCGCAGGCCACAGGGAGCTACTCGGGAGATAGATGCCACAGGTAAGTTTGTTCTTCCAGGTATCATTGACCTGCACGTTCATACCGGAGGAGCCCCCAAAGCTCCGGAAGCAGAATATGTATATAAACTGTGGTTGGCACACGGAATTACCACCGTCAGAGGTGTTCCTACCGGACCGCTGGAGTGGTGTCTGAGTGAGCGCGAGCGCAGTGAGAAAAATGAAATTGTGGCTCCAAGGATCATTTCTTTCCACAGACCCGGTACCGGATTGGAGTGGAAAGGAAGAAAAATTCTTACTCCTGAAGATGCACGCGAATGGGTGCGTTATGCACACGAAAAAGGAGTGGATGGGTTGAAATTGGGTGCTCACGAACCTGCTATCATGGAAGCCCTGCTGGATGAAGCGAACAAATTGGGCATGGGCTCTACTGCCCACCTCCAGCAAACAGGTGTGGCTCAAATGAATGCCCTGGATGCTGCGCGATTGGGATTGACCAGTATGACGCATTTCTACGGCCTTTTTGAATCTCTTTACGAGGGCTATGACGTACAGCCCTGGCCTGTAGATATTGATTACAACGATGAGCAGCATCGCTTTGGGCAGGTAGGCCGCCAGTGGCAATACATTACAAAACGAGGCAGTGCTCTTTGGAATTCGGTGATTGACGAGATGATCTCTCTTGATTATTACATCAATCCGACCATGACGATCTACTCTGCAGGCCGGGATGTGATGCGTGCGAGAAATGCAGATTGGCATAGCAAATACACGCTACCATCACTACAGGCTTATTTCGACCCCAGTCGTGCCAACCATGGTGCTTATTGGTTTTACTGGACCACAGAGGATGAGGTTCAGTGGAAACGCTTCTACCAGCGCTGGATGGAATTCCTGGTAGATTATAAAAACAAAGGCGGTAAAGTAACCGTGGGTTCTGATTCCGGATTTATTTATCAGCTATATGGTTTTGGTACCATACTGGAGCTGGAAATGTTGCAGGAAGCCGGTTTTCATCCGCTGGAAGTGGTACGTGCTGCTACCCTGCACAGTGCACAGGAAGTTTTCAAGCCTCTGGGCAAACCCATCGAATATGGGGTAGTGCGAGAAGGCATGAAGGCTGACATGCTGATTGTCGGAGAAAATCCATTGGAAAATTTCAAGGTGCTTTACGGTACGGGAGCAGTTAAATTGAACGACAACACAGGAAAAGTGGAGCGTGTCGGAGGAATAGACTACACCATTAAGGATGGGATCGTTTATGATGCCAAACAGTTGCTGAAAGATGTAGAAAACATGGTCAGCAAGCAAAAGGCTGAGTGGAAGAAAGCAGGGAAGATGAGTTCTGACGATGGCGATCATTAACATTAATTGATTTTCAGTTTTTATAAGAAAAGGGGAGTTGTTCGTTTGAGCTTGCTCCCCTTTGTTTTACCAAAACCCACACTTATGACTAAATTATATTCACACAGGTCGCTCCGGGAAAAAAGAGGGTTCTTGCCTTTGCTGGTTTTCCTGACGGGATTTTTTTTGTTTTCGGCTTGCCAATCTGAAAAGCAGGCTACGGATGCTTCAGAGGATGCTACAGCGAGGATGCTGGCCCGGGCCGATTCGCTGGATTTGGGAACTCCCTACACCCCTCCTCCCGGGGATCCCCTTTCTCATCACGCTTCCGGCTTCGCCAAAATCATGTGTTCTGCGGTATTCATCACAGGGCTGGAACCTGATTTTGCTGCTGAAAACATCGGATATTTCAGCGCACCTTACGAACCTCGTGCTCAGTTGAGCTGGGATGTTGACCTGGCTAATAAAGAGGTCAATATCACCCTGCCCAATGGCAATGTCCGAACAGCTCGCTACATTGGAGACCTTGGTTGTGTAACATTGCCTCCGGGAGAAGAAGATTTGTACTTTCAGCCGGTTACCCTGAAAAGTTCATTGCCTGATGCAACGACTACTGCCTGGCCTATGGGGGATGTGCTTCCGGATGCCCTGCCTGAGGGAGTGGACGAAGCCAAACTGAACGAAGCACTGGAAGCGGCTTTTTTGCCCGAAGAGGGCTTGACAGCAGCCTTCGCAGTCAGTTGGAAGGGACAGTTGATCGGAGAAAAATACCGCCCCGGAATTACCGCTGAAACCAAATTGGAAAGTTGGTCCATGGGCAAAAGTCTTACGGCTACTTTGTTGGGTACCCTGATTCACCAGGGGGTTTACGATCTGTACCAGCCGGCTCCCATACCCGAATGGCAGGGAGAGGGCGATCCGAGAGCAGAAATACGCATTGCAGATATCCTGCGTATGTCCAGCGGATTGAGGTTTCGTGCACCACAGGATCCCGACTTTGACCCCGAACTTGGATATCCCGATCATTTGTATGTCTATACCGGAAGCGTCAATTCTTTTGAATTTTCCGCTACGCGGCCTCAGCAATGGCCTCCCAATACCGTGGGGAGGTATCGAAACTGCGACCCGGTTTTGGCCAATTACCTGGTTCGCCTGGGAGTAGAAGGCATGGGTAGGGATTATCACAGTTATCCTACAGAGGCGTTGTTTGATAAAATCGGTATGCGCAACATGGTACTGGAAACAGATCCTTATGGCAACTTCCTGTTGCAGGGGTACGAGTTCGGTACGGCACGTGACTGGGTTCGACTGGGCAACCTTTACCTGCAGGATGGAGTATGGGATGGCGAAAGACTTTTGCCCGAAGGGTATGTGGATTTTGTAAGTACCCTGGCTCCGGCCTGGAAGGCTGACGAGCGGCCTATTTATGGAGGTTTTTTCTGGATCAACGGCAATGGCAATTTCCCTATTCCGAAAGAAGCTTATTTTATGGCAGGTGCAGGTGGGCAGTACACCATCATCATACCTTCTCATGACCTGGTAGTAGTGAAACTGAGCCACTACAAGGGAGGAGGCCCCGGCAGCGAAGGCCTGAACAATGCACTGAGCTTGCTCCTGGAAGCAGTTCCTGCTAAAGAAGCAGTTGAATAGGCAGACCTTTATTAAAATTTGGGCAGGCTGTAATCCTTGATGCAAAAATCTTACATTTGTAAGATAAAATGTCAAAATAACTGCTAATGAAAAAATTAATTCACTTTACTCTTGTAAGCGTAGCTGTTTTATTCTTTGGATGTTCGAATGACAGTAATAATACAGGTTCCGCAAATTCTACAGCTCCGGCAGCAAGCCCGGTAGCTGCTGTACAACACTATACTTGCCCCAATAATTGTGTAGGCAGTGGTGGAGATGCAGCTGGCACCTGTCCTGTTTGTGGAACAGCTTATGTACACAACGCAGCTTATCATGCCAATGATCCGGCCAGTGCTTCTACTCCGATAGATCCTTCGACACTAAGTGGTGCGAATAATTCGGGAGTACCGCATTATATCTGTAGCGCCGGTTGTGGTGGTAGTGGTGCAGCTTCAGGAAACTGCCCGAATTGTGGTGCAGCACTGGCGCATAACCAGGCATTCCACAACACTCCCGGTGCAGCAGCGCCTGCTCCGGCAGCTCCTTCCGCAGGGGCTATCAGTCCGCTATTCCAAAATCAGGGAAGCGCTCCTTCTGCTACCATGCCTTCACCTGTCCCTCCTCCACCGGCTCCGGCTCAAAATTCAGCCGGCGTATATCACTACACCTGTAGTGCCGGTTGTGGCGGCGGCGGCGGCGCAGCAGGCAACTGTCCAAATTGTGGATCTGCACTGGCGCACAACCAGGCTTATCACAACTAAATGTTCTTCTTTCATACCCCGAACCTCAAAGTTCGGGGTATGTCTGTTTTGGACTGGTAATATTTAGCCCTTTAGTCCGCTTTGACCACTTCTTCAACAGCTCCACCACAAGCGGCAAACTCCCACTCCGATAAAAAGTATAAGGTATGTTGTGGGCGCCAAAACTTTCAAAAAAGGCTTTGACACCGGGTATCTCTGAGCCCTCAAAGTCAAAAACAGCTGCCTTTCTACTGTATTTCCGGATCATATTGTCAAACAGAAAGTGCAAAGCTGCCAGTTTTCGACCCTCGGCATTGGAAGCGTTCATGAGGTTGATGATCCTGCCACTGAAAACCAGAAACAAACCCATGGTACAAATATTTCCTGACCTGTCAGTAACGATATAGATTCTGCCACATTGCTCCGCTTTGATCGCGAGAAGAAGGCTTCGCAGCTTTTGAAGTTCACCCGCATTGTAGGGCAATTTGTCTCCCAGAGTGGCAGTGCAAAATTGAAAAAAAGCCTTGGTGTCGTCAGATTCTGTAATGCTCAGAAGGGATTTGGCCTTTTTCAACCTTTGTCGCAATCCATGTGAGTAGCCGGCTTTGATGTCGTTGTAGTCCTGGTCTAAGTTGAGCATAAGATTGGTTCGGCGCACGAACGCTGTATTCGTAGCACTCAAATCCGGATTGCCCGAATGAAAGGGCAGGGCTCTGGGTTTGAAAAAAGCCGGAATGGCTTCGAGAAAGGCTTGCATCATGGAAAGCGAGACCTCGCCGGAGCCGAAAATTCCCAATTGCTGGCTTAGGATGGGTTGGTACACTTGTGGAAAGAAAGGAACTTTCCGATTGTAGGGCAAAGGCATCACCTGATCGTAATCATCGGCGACAATGGCATCCCATTGTTTGTCCGTACTGGCATCGAGGTACCAGCTCAGCGCATAGGGCAGGGGATGTTCGGATGCACGGATACAATCATCCCATTGTTGCCGGTTAATTTTCCGATGAGGCAGGTATCGCAGCTTCATAGGGCATTGTTTTTTGCGCGGAGCTGGAAAAAATTTCTGTAGTAAACAGGAAAGTAAGCCTCTTTGGCACCAAAAGTACGGTAAAATCGCGCTATTCCGGGTATAAGGGAGCCCTCAAAGTCAAAGACTACCTGCCTTTCGGCATATTGGCGGATCAAAGCATCAATCAAAAAGTGCATGGCCCCGGCTTGCCGCCCTTCAGAGCTGGAGGCAGGAAAGAGGTGAATGAGTCGGGAAGCACCTGTCCAGACCAGATCCATGGCTACAATTTCTCCCCGAGAGTCTTTTACCTGAAAAATTTGTGCACAGGAACGCCGGATCATTGCCTCGCATAATTTGCCCAACTTGCGTTTTTGTCCGCTGCTCAGGCTGAATTTTTTGCTATTGTTCCGGAGGTAAAATTCCAGGAAGGCAGGGTAGTTATGACTGTTTTCCAGGTTCAATTTTCCCTGTGTTTTGTTGAGCTGGCGTTTCAGAGAGGGATGATAGGCTTGTCTGATCTCGTGATAAGGAGGTTTGAGCGGAAGTATCAGGTTAGCCCTTCGGGCAAAAAAAGAGCTTTTTGTCAGGAAGGGGGTACAGTACTCGTTGAAGTGGAGCCTGGCAAAAACGATAGGGGAGGGAATGGCCTTCACAAAGTTTTGTACGATACCCGGAGTCAGATTTGCTCCGAAAATGCCGAGTTGCTGGGAAAATGCTGGTTGCATCAGAATGCCTTTCACGGGTGATGGCAGTGGCATCACGCTGTCGTAATTGCCATTAACAAGTCCGGACCATTTTTTTCCCGTTGTGATGTCCAGATACCAGCTCAGGGCATAGGGCAATGGCAGTTTGGCTCCCATAATGGTTTCATCCCATGCCCGCGAATCTATTGCTTTCCTCGGCAGGTGCAAGGCCTTCATAATGCTAAGGGGGATTCAGCATCAGACCTCTGCTATGCACTCGATTTCTACCAGGGCATCCATGGGGAGCCGGGAGACCTCCACTGTGGTGCGCGCGGGTTTGTGGTTGCCAAAAAAGTCGCCATAAACGGCATTCATTTGAGGAAAGTCGGCGAAGTTTTTGAGAAATACAGTAGTTTTAACGACTTTGCTTCTATCAGCCCCTTCAGCTTGAAGGACGATTTCAAGGTTTTCCAAAGCCCTCAGGGTTTGTTCTTCAATGGTTTTGCTTTCTATGAGCATGGTCTCGGGATTGAGAGGCGTCTGACCGGAGCAAAACAGCAGGTTGCCGATTCTGATAGCAGCAGAATAAGGACCGATTGCTTTAGGAGCTTGTGGAGCCTGGATTTTTTTCATGGTAGCTTATTTTTGGCTATAAAATTAATATTCCTTTCATTGTTATTTTGCTCATGCTTGATCAAATACATTCTTTCAGGACTTTATTTTGCGTGTTGTGGTGTGGGATATTCCTTTTTTCTACTGCCTGCGAGAAAAAAGAAATGCCTGTGCCTGAGCTTACTCCGGAAACTGAGCCTTCGGCAAAAACTACCCTTTTCAGTGCCGCACTGGATTGTTCTTCCTATCCCGAAATAGCAGCCTACGGAGCAATGTACGCCGATCAAAATGGAGACCCCATGCCTTTGCCCGACCTGCTGGAGTCGCTCAAAGTGCCGGCTGTCAGGTTGCGCCTTTGGGTAAATCCTGCCAATGGACACTCTTCTCTGAAAGAAGTAAAGGATTTTGCTACCCAATTGCAGCAAAAGGGAATAAAAGTATGGCTCAGCCTCCATTATTCTGACACCTGGGCAGATCCCGGAAAACAGGCAGTACCTTTAAGTTGGCAACAGGCAGATTTTGAAACGCTGAAAGACAGCCTGGCAACTTATACAGCCAGAGTGGCAAAGGAAATCCAACCGGCGATCATCCAGATTGGCAATGAAATCAATGACGGCCTGCTTTTCCCCTCAGGACAATTGTCCGTTTTTCCGGAGCAGTGCCTGGATTTGCTGCAAGCCGGTATTGATGCGGTAAGGAGAGCGTCGCCCGAAACGGCTGTCATGATCCATTTTGCCGGAATCAATGGGGCCACTCGCTTTTTTAAGCAGATGGAAGCGCTTTCTTACGACCTGATCGGACTGTCCTATTACCCCCTATGGCACGGACATTCTTTGAGGGCGCTTGATGATTTGATCAAAGAATTGACAGAAACCCACAACAAAGAACTATGGATTGCAGAGACGGCTTATCCTTTTACGTTGGACTGGAACGATTGGACCCACAACATAGTGGGATTAGAAGAGCAACTGATCCTGCCTGATTTTCCGGCAACGCCGGAGGGCCAGGAATCTTTCGTTCGGAAATTACAGGAAATAATGGATAAATATACCCTGGCGCGAGGGGTATGTTATTGGGGGGCTGAATTGATAGCCTGGAAGGGGCCCGTTGCAACAGATGCTTCCCCCTGGGAAAACCAGGCTTTGTTTGATTTCAGCAACCGGGCATTGCCTGCATTGGATTTGTTTTCAGGAGAATGAACCAGCAAGAGTCGTCCATTCTCCTGAAAAGCGCGCTTATCGGGTCGTTTCCCGAACAAAGTTGGCCAGGTCTTTTTTGAATTTGACCATAGACTCCGGATGGGTATACATCATGTGCCCGGCTTCGTAATATTCCATAATGATATTGTCTTTGATGGATTTTGGAAGCCCCAGATGGTCAATGGTGTATTCTACGCCATAGAAAACCGTGGCGATGTCGTAATAACCATTCATGATGAGTACCTTCATGTTGGGGTCTTTGGTCATGGCAGTTGCCATGTCTGTTGCGGTTTGAATCGCAGCCTGGGTATTCCAGCGGAAATTGCCCTGGTGGCTCCAGTCCCAGCGGAATCCTTTGCGGCCTCCGGCAGAGGTCATGTACATCAGGTGTTTGCCTACCTTCAGGTCTTCATGAAAATAATGAAGGAATCCGGCGGTATAGGCAGGAGAAATGGCTGCACTTTGAGGATCGTAAGCACCATTTTGGGCAATACCGTCCTCATTGATGCCATAATAGCGGGAGTCAAGTCTTCCTACGGTCAGGCTTTCGTCGCGCATCAACTCATTGAAAAACTCGCTGTTGGTTACCCGCAAGTCTGCTCTGTACCAGTAATCAGCGCTCAAACCGGTATATCCGGCCAGTTTTTCGGCCATTCCCTGTTTTTCAGCTTCGCTGAGGCGGTCTCCTTTGTAGAGGGCAGGCATGTATTCGTTTTCGGTGAAGGCACGTATTTCGTCAACAAATGCTTCCAAAGAAGCGGGTTTGTTGTCAATTCTGTCATGATACCAGGCAGTAGTGGCATAGGTAGGGAAATGTACCAGATAAGAAATATCCTCGCTTGGTGGAAAGACCAGCGTGCGCAGGTCAAATACAGCAGAGACCATTACCACGCCATTCATCGCTATTCCCATATCCTGTAATCTTTTCATGACGCCGGCGTTTCGGAAGGTACCGTAGCTTTCTCCCAACAGGTATTTGGGGGAATTCATCCGTCCGTGTTCTATTAAAAACTGGGTAATGAAAAGGCTAATGCTCCTGATATCCTGGTCTACCCCCCAAAAATCTTCAAACTTCGCATCTCCGATGGGCACGCTCAGACCGGTGCCTATGGGATCCATCATGACCACATCTGCCATGTCGAGGATGGAATACTCGTTGTTGACCAATTGATAGGGGGCACCCGGTGTAAAATCCGGATCATTGACTACTATTCTTTTAGGGCCCATGATGCCCATGTGGAGCCAATACGACGAAGAACCGGGACCGCCATTAAAGGAGAAAATAATGGGTCGGTTGGCTTCGGCATTTTTTTTCTCATAATAGGTAAATCCAAAAAGTGCAATGGGCTTGTTTTGTTCATCGCGTAGTTTGAAAGTTCCGGCGTGAGCCTTAAGTGCTATGGTTTTGCCATCGATTTGTACAGACTGGTCTGTCACGAAAACCTCAGCTTCCGGCATTGGTGCGGGCTTGTCACTTTGCTGCGCATAAACCAGGCTGACAGTCAGAAACAGAACCCAGCTAAAAACAGTACTTTTCATAGGTATGCTTTTTAGTTCTTGAAATGAGCTTCAAGATAAACAAGGAAATCGAATTGGCAGTCCTATCCTGCTGTTTTTCGCGAAGCGATGGCCGCATGTGCCGCCGCCAGTTTTGCGATCGGGATGCGGAAGGGAGAACAACTGACATAATCCAATCCGACGCGATGGCAAAACTTTACACTTTCAGGATCGCCTCCATGCTCGCCACAAATTCCGAGTTTGATACCCGGTCGGCTTTCCCTTGCTCTTTGAACGGCTATTTTAACCAACTCACCCACTCCTTCCTGATCCAGAGTCTGGAAGGGATCTGCTGGTAACAATTGTTTGTCGAGGTACATGGGAAGGAAACCTCCTATGTCATCCCGGCTAAAACCGAAAGTCATCTGCGTCAGGTCATTGGTGCCAAAACTGAAAAACTCGGCGACGGTGGCCATGTCTTTTGCCTGAAGCGCAGCCCGAGGGGTTTCTATCATGGTGCCATACGCAAAGGGAAGTGCTTCGAGGCCGGATTGTTGGAGTACAGCCTTGTACACTTTATCGATGATGGCTTTCTGGTGTGTGAGTTCGGAGGCAGTACAGGTCACGGGGATCATGATTTCAGGATGGGTTTTGATTCCTTCCTTTATCAACTCGGCGCTGGCTTCAAAGATGGCTCTGACCTGCATTTCGGTAATTTCGGGATAACTGATGCCCAGTCTCACCCCACGATGGCCCAGCATGGGATTGTTTTCGTGTAGTGCCAGTACCCTTTTTCGAAGGAGTTGTAGTGAGATGCCGAGTTCTTTGGCGAGTTCTTCTAGTTTTTCCTCATCGTGGGGAACAAACTCATGGAGGGGAGGATCCAGCAACCGTATGGTAACGGGGAGTCCGTCCATTACTGCGAGGGTATCCTTGATGTCTTTTTTTACATAAACAAACAATTTTTCCAGCGCTTGCTGTATTTCTTCATGGCTTTCGCTGACGATCATCTGTCGCATCAGATGGAGAGGAAGGTCACTGCCTTCGCCATAAAACATGTGTTCTGTACGGAAGAGGCCTATTCCTTCAGCTCCGAATTCCAATGCTTTTATTGCATCGGCGGGCGTTTCCACATTGGTTCGTATCTGTAAAGTACGGGTTTTGTCTATCAATTCCATCAGGCGATCGTAGTGTGGATTTCCTTTGATGGAAGACTGTATGAGTGGAAGCGTGCCTTCAAAAACCAGTCCTTTGGTTCCATTGAGGCTGATGGTATCCCCTTCTTTGAGGATATGCCCCTTTATTTCCATTGTTTTGGAGTCATCGTCTATTTCGATGTCGCTGCAGCCGACAATACAGCATTTGCCCCATCCGCGAGCTACAAGTGCTGCATGGGAGGTCATTCCTCCTTTTGAAGTAAGGATTCCCTGTGCTACGTGCATTCCATCCACATCTTCAGGGGAAGTATCTTCTCTGACCAGGATGACTTTTTCGCCTCTGGCGGCCCACTCCAGCGCATCTTCAGAGGTAAATACGATCCTGCCCACGGCTCCACCAGGACCTGCGGGAAGCCCTTTGGTCAGTAGGGGTGATGATTTTTCGGCTTTGGGATCCGTCATGGGGAGTAGTAATTCGACCAGTTGGTTGGGAGCTACGCGCAAGAGAGCAGTATCGGAGTCAATTAATCCGGACTGGTACATTTCTGTAGCCATGCGCACGGCTGCCATGCCGTTTCTCTTTCCTGTCCGGCATTGCAGCATATAAAGTTTATTACCCTGAATGGTAAACTCAATATCCTGCATGTCTTTGAAGTGGTTTTCCAGGCGGTTTCTGTAGTCGAAAAGTTCGGCATACAGTTCCGGCATCAGACTTTCCAGGGAGGGAAGGTGGCGGCTTTGGTCGTTTTTGGAATATTCGTTCAGGGGGGCAGGGGTGCGGATGCCTGCCACAACATCTTCTCCCTGAGCATTGACCAGGTATTCGCCGTAGAAGGCATCTTCTCCATTGCCCGGATTGCGAGTGAAGGCCACTCCGGTAGCGCTCTGATCATTTATGTTGCCAAAAACCATCATTTGCACATTGACCGCAGTGCCCCAATGGTCCGGAATCTTTTCTATGCGGCGGTATTCGCGGGCTCTTTTTCCGTTCCAGCTTTTAAATACCGCACTGATGCCTTCCCAAAGCTGGATATGAGGATCCTGTGGAAATTCTTGTCCGAAAAAATGAATGATGGTTTCCTTGAATTGACTGACCAGTGCCTGGAGATCTTCGACCGTAAGTTCGGTATCGGATTGGAGGTTTTTGGTCTTTTTGACAGCTACCAGTTGATCGTCCAGTATTTTGCGGATGCCCTTGCCACCGGCCGCAGGTGTACCATTGGCCTTTTCCATCACTACATCAGCAAACATCATGATCAACCTTCTGTAAGAATCCCAGGCGAATCTGGGGTTGTTGCTCAGTTGAGCAAGGCCGGCTACCGTCTCGTCGTTGAGGCCTATGTTGAGTACGGTATCCATCATGCCCGGCATGGATTGGCGAGCGCCGGAGCGAACGGAAAGCAGCAGAGGCCGCGAGGGATCTCCCAGTTTGTTGCCACTGTCTGCTTCCAGTTTGCTTAGTGCTTCCGCCAGTTCCTGTTCCAGACTATCGGGATAACGGTGTTGATGCTCGTAATAATAAGTACAAAGTTCGGTACTCAGGGTAAACCCAGGTGGTACGGGCAATTTCAAATCCGGGTGACCTGCCATTTCTGCCAGGTTGGCCCCTTTTCCTCCAAGTAAATTTTTCATGGCACCGGAACCTTCGGCACTGCCTCCACCGAATTGATAGATGTACTTTGTTGCATCGTGGCCAGCCATAAGCATATTTTTTAATTTGAATGATCACTGCTGATCAAGCCCGTACATTTCAATCGGCACCTCATCCGGTAGGGCAAAAGCGCCATCCAGCAAATAAAAGCCCAGCTTTTTTAAAATCTGTTTGGAGGCCAGGTGTTCTTTTTCGACAAAGGCGTGTATTCTGTCCAACTGCCAGATCTTGAATCCGAAATCTATGCCTGCTCTGCCCATTTCTGTAGCAAAACCCTGATTCCAGTATTGTTGTCTTATTTGGTAGCCGAGTTGAATGCGCTCGCTGTCGCGAAAAGGATTGAGGTTCAGTGCACCTACCAAATCCTGATTGCTTTTCAATCTGGCCACCCAATAGTATCCCTGCTTCTTGAGCGATTGCTCCCTTCGGGAAGCCAGCATCTTCAGGTATTCTTCCGGGGTTTTGCCCTGTAAGGGTTTGATATACTTAAAGGTATCGGGTTCAGCATACATATCGAGTAACTCCTGATAGTCTTCAGGAGTGATAATTGTCAGTTGGAGGCGCCTGGTTTCCATAGCCTTCGGCAAAAGCCGGGTTATTTGGGTATATTATTTGGATTCAGCAAGTCGTAGAATTGGTTGAGTTTGGGCAGTAAGATGATACGGGTACGGCGATTGATGGCCCTTCCTTCAGCAGTATCGTTTGTGGCGAGGGTATTGTATTCGCCTCGTCCGGCAGCAATCAGGCGGTTGGGGTCAATGCCAAAATTGTATTGTAAGGCCCGCACTACGGAAGTGGATCTTTTAACACTCAGGTCCCAGTTGTCGTCGATGCAGTCTGTTTTGATGGGCACATTGTCGGTATAGCCTTCTATCATTACTTCCAGTTCGGGTCTGGAGGTAACGATCTGGGCGATTTTTTCCAGCACTTCGTAAGCACGGTCGGTGAGGGTATAACTTCCGGTGCGGTAAAGCATTTTATCTGAAAGGTTAATAAACACCACGGTTTTGTCCACTTTGATTTCTACATCTTCATCTGCTATGCCTTTTTCAAGGACACTTTTCAGGTTGACGGCCAGTGCCAGGTTGATGGAGTCTGCTTTGGTTTTGGCCAATTGAAGAAACTGTATGTAATCATCTTTTTTTTCGAGTTGAGACAGCGTCTCACGAATGTTTTCATTGGCGGATTGTGACAATACGGTCAGGTCACCCACTCTCTCTACCTGCATGTCTCTTTGAGAGCGTACATCTTGAAGTTGTTCTCTCAGGTCGCTTATTTGTTCTTGTCTGAGTCTGGATTCGTTTTCAGAGGTTCTGATTTGACCCATCAGCCGCTCTTTGTCTTGCTCACAGATAGCAAGTCGATTCATGTAGTCACTTATGGTGACACCGAGGTTTCCGATTTCCTGATTGGCGCTGTCGAGTTCTGCCTGCAAACCCAGATATGCCTGTTTGGTGACACAGGAACTGAGAGACAGAAGGGGCAAAATCAATAAAAAGAATCTGGTCATACTTTTCATGGAGGATAGTTTTCTGAGTGAAGTAAGCATTGCAATCTATCGCCTAAAATACAAGCATTTTTTGATCCTGCGAACCTGCGGGCAGGGTTTATTTGCATTTGTGAAAACGTGTAAAGTGGTACTTTCAATCGTTAAATTCGATAAAATTTTAGCGAAAATTTTACTAACTTTTTAGTTTTCAGTATTTTTAGCCTTTAGGCTCAGATACTATCATGTCGAAAAAAACAAATTAAGCTATGGCAAACTTTGACCTTAGGATCAATGGCAAAGACTATCAGGTCGATGTGGATCCGGATACTCCTATTTTGTGGGTTTTAAGAGACCACTTGCAGTTGTTGGGTACCAAATACGGTTGTGGAGTAGGGCAGTGTGGAGCTTGTACCATACACTTGGACGGAGTGGCAACCCGCTCTTGTCTGTTACCTGTTTCAGGCATCAACAAACAAAAAATTACTACCATAGAGGGCTTGTCGGAAACAGGCAATCACCCTGTACAGGAAGCTTGGGTAGCTCATGATGTACCCCAGTGTGGTTACTGTCAGTCCGGGCAAATCATGAGTGCGGCAGCGCTGCTGAAAAAAAACGCAAAGCCTACAGATGAGGAAATTGATTTGGCTATGAACGGCAATATCTGTCGTTGTGGTACCTATTTACGGGTGAAGGCAGCTATAAAAACTGCTTCCGGCCAGGATTAATTTTCATCGATTTTAGCGTAACTTTTAAAAGCTCAGTCATGACTATCATTAAAACAAAATATAACAGAAGATCATTTTTGAAGGTCTCCACTGTTGCCGGAGGAGGAATGGTACTCGGCTTTAACTGGCTAACCGCTTGCACGGCCAGCGCCGAAGAGATTATGCAAATGCCGGAGGAGTGGTTCACCGTCAATGCCTTTTTGAAAATAGGAGACAATGGCGTGGTTACCATCATGTCACCCAATCCTGAAATCGGCCAGAACGTCAAGACTTCGATGCCCATGGTGGTAGCGGAAGAGTTGGATGTAGATTGGGATAAGGTCATCGTCGAACAGGCGCCTTTGGATACAGAAGCTTTTACCCGACAGGTGGCTGGAGGAAGTCAGTCGATCAGGAGAGGCTGGAACAGCCTTCGCATGGCAGGTGCTACGGCTCGCATGATGCTGCTCCAGGCAGCTGCAGAACAATGGCAGGTTCCTGTGAGCGAATTGACTACAGAAAAGGGAGTCATCCGCCACGAAGCTACCGGCAATACCCTTGGTTACGGCGAGGTGGCTTCAGCTGCAGCGAATATGGATGTACCGGAAGAAGTGGCTTTGAAGGATCCTAAAGATTTCACCATCATCGGTACCAGCCGCAAAAATGTAGATGGAAAGAAAATTGTCACGGGAGCACCGCTTTATGGTCTTGACCACTACGAAGAAGGCATGTTGTTTGCCATGATAGCACATGCTCCTGCTTTCGGTATGAAAGTCGGATCTTTTGACGATAGTGCGATCAAAAACATGCCGGGTATCAAAGACGTGTTTGTGATCAATACCAATCCCGAAGGAGACGAGCGGCGCATGCAAACCTTCGCTTTTCCGGATATGGTTGCCATTGTAGGCAATTCAACCTGGGAAGTGATGAAGGCAAAAAAAGCACTGGAAGTCAGCTGGGAAACGGCAACAGCACCCGAAAGCACGAGTATGCACGAGGCAATGATGGACGAACAGCTCAAACAGAGCAAGGCTGACCCCGAGCGTCGCGACGGAAACCCGGAAGCTGCTTTTGCCAGTGCAGCCAAGGTGATCGAAAGAACCTACAGCGCGCCATTTCTGGCTCACAACCCCATGGAGCCAATGAATTTCTTTGCCGATGTGTCAGAAGAATCTGCCAAACTGGTGGGTCCTATTCAGACGCCTCAAAGCATGCGTGGTATGGTAGCAGCCTTGACCGGCTTGCCGGAAGAGAAAATTTCTGTGATGATGACGCGCCAGGGAGGGGGATTCGGAAGGAGGTTGTACGGACACTTTGGCGTTGAAGCTGCCTTGATATCACAAAAAGTGAAGGCACCGGTAAAATTGATTTATTCTCGCGAAGACGATATGACTTATGGTACCTACCGCCCCTCTTATAAGGTATTGTACCGTGCGGCACTGGATGAATCCAACAACCTGATTGCGTTTCAGGTAAAAGGAACGGGTACTCACGGAAGTCCCATTTTCGCCAACCGCTTTCCTGCCGGCACAGTAGACAACTACCTGGCAGAAAGTTTCTCCAAACCATCAAATGTTTCTACAGGTGCCTGGCGTGCTCCACGATCTAATTTCATCGCTTTTGCCGAACAATCTTTCCTGGATGAAGTAGCTGAAGAAGCCGGCATGGATCCCATCGAGTTCAGATTGAATCTTTTCGATAAGGCTATTGATAGTCCCGTTGGAGAGAGCAACGACTACGATGCGGAGCGCTATGCAGGGGTATTGAAACTGGTGCGTGAAAAATCGGGCTGGGGGCAGGAAATGCCAGGTGTACATCGAGGTGTTTCGGCCTATTTTTGCCACAATACTTACGTGGCACAAGTGGTAGATCTGGTGATGGAAAACAACAAACCTGTCATTCAAAAAGTATGGTGTGCGGTCGATTGTGGCATTGTAATCAATCCTGATGCGGCTCGAAATCAGATCGAAGGAGGAATTGTGGACGGTCTGGGGCATGGATTGTTTAGTTCCATGACCTTCGAAGAAGGAAAGCCACAACACAGTAATTTCAACACCTATCGGCTGATCCGGCATGCAGAGGCGCCAAAAGCCATAGAAGTATTTTTTGTGGACAATGGAATCGATCCAACCGGTCTGGGAGAGCCCTCCCTTCCACCTGTAATGGCCGCTTTTGCAAATGCGTTGAAAAAAGCGACCGGTGAGAGAATTACCAACCAACCCTTTGTAAGGGAAATTGAGATTTTAGGATAAATTTTACAAAGCGATAATTTTTGGCACCCGATTTCGGTGTTCTTCCAAGGGGAAGAAACACTGAAATCGGGTGCCCTTGAATTTAAAACCAATGAATCTGAAGCACTTTATTTTCCTATTTATAACCCTGATTGTTTCTTCCTGTAATTCCAAAAATAACCAAAACCCTTTCGTTGACATCCAGGTTACTCAGTCCAGTGATGCGTATCAGGCACCATTTTTCCGGGACAAGGGAAGAAAAGCCAGGATCATCCAATTGATGCCCAGGATAGAAAGGCTTTTCAATGAGTATGCTGAAGCACAAAAATACCCCGCTTTTATTTTCGGAGTCATGGTAGATGGAGAACTCGTTTTTTCCGAAGGAAAAGGCCTGATCAATCTGGAGCAGGGCACCACTGTTTCTCCGGATTCGAAGTTCCACATAGCCTCTATGACCAAGAGTTTGACTGCCATGGCTATTATCAAACTGCGGGATGAGGGAAGATTGTCTCTGGAAGACCCGGTAGCAGCTTATATTCCCGAATTGAGGGAGTTGGAATACCTCACCGGCGATGCATCCACTATCAAGCTTTTTCATTTGCTGACCATGAGTTCGGGATTTCCCGAGGATAACCCCTGGGCAGATCGCCATCTCGAAGATACGGAAAAGCAATTTCGCCAACTGATGAAAGGAGGACCTGCATTTTCCAATGTTCCCGGTTATGCTTATGAGTACAGCAATCTGGGCTTTGCCATGTTGGGGCAGGTCATTTCGAAGGTGTCCGGCAAGCCTTATCAAAATTATATTGAGGAGGCTATTCTGAAGCCTTTACAAATGCACGATACATATTGGGAGTACGAGGATGTTCCGGACGGTGAACTGGCCATAGGGTATCGCTGGCAATTTGAAAACTGGCAAAAAGAACCCATGTTGCATACCGGAGCTTTTGGAGCTATCGGAGGATTGATCACTTCCTTGAATGATTTCAGTAAATATGTCGCATATCTGATGAGTGCCTGGCCTCCGCGATCAGATGCGGAGTATGGTCCTTTAAAACGGGGATCGCTGCGTGAAATGCAAACGCCGTTTTTCTCTCGGTTGGCTGCCAATGCAAAAGACACCAATGGCAGGAATTGTCCCCGTATGTCGGGTTACGGTTATGGGCTGGCTATACAAACCGATTGCAGGGGCATAACCAAAGTAAGTCACAGTGGGGGATTGCCCGGATTTGGAAGTCAATACACTTTTTTGCCGGATTACGGCATAGGCATCATTTCCTTCGCGAATAGGACTTACGCAGGAACTTCTGCCATCAACCAGGAGGCACTTGAGTTACTTTTGGCGGAAGCCAAACTGGAACCCCGAAGTTTGCCGATTGCCAATATTTTGTACGAGCGTTCCAACCAATTGTTTCGCTTTCTGCAAACCTGGGATGATGAATTGGCAGACTTGATTTTTGCAGATAACTTCTACCTGGATTATTCCAGAGAAGTCAGGAAATTCGCTTTCGATGAATTGGATCTGGGTACCATTAGATCTATGGATGGTGTCGACCCCGTCAATCAACTGCGCGGAACTTTCATCATTCGCGGTGATCGAGGTGAAGCAGAAGTCTTTTTCAGCTTGTCACCTGAAAGCGATGCACGGGTACAAGCGTTGAGGTTCAGGAAGATAAAGTGACTTGACCGGATACAATAACTTGCTTTTCAGCTGGCATATCTGATCAAAAACATGCAATTTGTATGAAAAACATATTGTTATGGTAGATTGGAGAATGTATATAATATCTGATCCTGACATTCTATACGGAAAGCCGATAATCAAAGGTACCAGAATTCCTGTGGATCTGATTTTGGAAAAAATGGCCAATGGAGAACAATTCAAAGAATTGCTGCAAGCTTATCCCTCTTTGGATGAAAATGCAATTTTTGCTTGTTTGGCTTTTGCCGCGGATGCCATCAAGAATGAAGTTGTGTATCCACTGGCTTCCGGAGTATCATGAAAAGTTTCCTTGCTGACGAGAGCGTAGACTACAGGTTAATCAAAGCTCTAAGAGCCGAGGCTTATGAAATACAAACAGTAGTAGAAATGAACTCCGGTATAAAGGATGACGAAGTGTTGGAAATGGCAATTAACCTGGAGGCAATTTTGATTACCGAAGACAAGGATTTTGGAGAACTTACTTTTAGGTTAAAAAAGCCAAACAAAGGGTTAATCTTGATAAGAATGAGCGGAGTTCCCATCGAAAAGAAGATAAATCTCACCTGCGAAGCTATTCAAAAACATTTTTCTGAATTGGGGCATTCATTTATTATCATTTCCGAGCATAAACTGAGGATAAAACACAACAATGTCACCTGAAAGCGATGCACGGGTACAAGCGCTGAGGTTCAGGAAGTTGAAATAAGGCTTAGTACTTCGTGAAATAAGCCTGAATTTCTTGAGGATCATTACTTTTGGTCAAAGCCAGCATCAGGAGTATCCTGGCCTTGTTGGGGCTAAGGTCGTTGGCTATGATCCGGGATTGACGACCGTTGTAGCTGCCATCGATCCAGCCGGCTTTGATGGAAGAAGCCAGTACTATGGGTTTCGATCCCTGTAATTGTCGCAAACCTTCTGTCATGCCTCCACTGATACGTCCTCCTGCGAAGGTGCCGATTACCAGACCCAGGTTAGGCCTTCCATAAAAGTATTCCAAAATGCTTTGATCAAATCCGGCATAATCTGAAAGGATTTCCACTTCCGGTAGTCTTTCCAGTGAAATGACATCAAAAGGACTATCCAATGTGTGAG
>JALQTV010000140.1 GCA_023268675.1 Saprospiraceae bacterium
AGAAGCCCTCCTCCGGGTTGTACACATGAGGCTTGGCTTTGATCGGTAAATATCCGTCCCATTCGTATCTTCCATCTCCCGGTACGGGCACCATTCCGCTGAAATTTCGACGGATAGGAGCGATTCCTACCGCCTGCCAACCGATATTGCCTTCTCTGTCTGCCCAGATCATGTTTTCACCGGGAATATTACTGTAATTGCAGGCTTCCCTGAATTCTTCCCAATTTTTTGCCTGATCCATTCTTAAGCTAGCCAGATAGGGTGAGCCACCCGGTTCCAACCACCCACAGCGCATTGCAGCCGCCTGAGTTTTATCATCACTTACAAAAAGCACCGGACCATGACGGGTGTATTTCAAAGCTACTGTTTCGTCTTTCTGACCTTTAACTTTTATGGTTTCCTCGACAATACGCATGTCCTCCCATGCACCTCTATACCAATATTGATTGGGATTCTCGGGATTGAGTTTGTACACATACAAATCTTCTGCGTCGGTAGAAAAAACAGTCAGTCCCCATGCTCCATACTCATTGTGCCCGATTGAAATACCGGGAATGGTGGGTTCCCCTCCTCCAATGACGTTCCATCCCGGGCCTACCAGGTGAGACATATACCTCAAAGAGGGTGCTGCCACGGAACGGTGAGGGTCATTGGCCATGATGGTATAGCCGCTTTGGGTAAGTTTGCCCGAAACAATCCAGTTATTGCTGCCAATGGTTGAAATATCTTCTTTTTGTGCCAATTCCCACCGTTCTTCATCCAAAAGTGCTAGGGATTCAAAAGCTTTTTTGTCTGTATTTCCCAAAGAAGAAAGCACAATGTCATCAGGTTGAAATCGAACAGGTCGCCGAAAAGCGCTATAAAGTTCCAGAATATTTTCTTTAAGGATATCCGGATCTATGGCCGGATCAAGGGTAAGATCAGGTTGCCGGGGATGAAACCAGGAAAGTTCCCTTACCTTTTCCTCTCCTACCAGGGCCACTGCTCTGGCCACGTCCAACTCATCTCCGATATTTCCAAGAAGTCCCTGATGTCGGGATATTACGATATCGGGCGTCCAGGTTTGTGGTTTTATACCCAGCAATTTAAATTCTACAGGAAGCTTCTCCGGAGATTGTAATGCTTCTGTCACTGCTGCGTTGACGCCGGCTGTAAAAGCGTGAATAATCAAGGATCCTCTGGGGTGATAGTGGTTAAAATCCTGTTCTAAATCGCCCCGATAGCGAAACAGACGGGTCCCAATGTCCCGTTTTAGTTCCCGGGGGCCCAAAATTTCTGCTACCGTGCCACTGGCTTGCCTTCTCCACAATTCAAATTGAAACAGGCGGTCTTTTGCGGCATAATAGCCTTGAGCAAAAAACAAATCTTTTTCTGTTTGGGCATAGATGTGCGGAATGCCCCATTCATCCACGATGATTTCAACCTCCTTTTCCAGTCCCTTGACTTTCAAGGTTTCGGAAGTTTGGGCGCTGGCCCAGAAAATACTGCAAAAGCTGAGCAGCATCCAGCTGTAATATTTTTTCATAGTTTTTAGTTGGTTGTCGTTTATAAAAATAAAAAGTGCTTATTCCTCAATTTCAAGAATTACCTCTACCTCTACTGTAATCCCTCTAGGCAAACTCCCCATGCCAACAGCACTTCTTGCGTGTTTTCCACGTTCGCCAAAAACCTCTACCATTAAATCAGAAAAGCCATTGATTACTGCAGGCTGTTCAATGAAATCCGGCTCACAGTTAACCATTCCCAATACTTTTACGATCCTACTTACCCGATTCAGATTGCCCAGCATCGCCTTCAAAACAGCCAATTGATTGATCGCTGCCAGGCGGGCAGCTTCATAACCTTCTTCTATGGTATAATCTACTCCCACCTTTCCCGTCATTTCCGTCCCATCTGCCCGCCGGGGACCTTTCCCTGCCAAAAACACAAGATTACCCACTTGGACCCCATTGACATAATTGGCCACCGGATTGGGAGGGCTCGGTAAGTTGATCTGCATTTCAGAAAGCCTGGCCTCCGGGTCATAAAAATCGCTTCCCATCATAAAAACTGATTTACATTTAATTACAGTTGTAAAGCAATAAACCAATCAAGAACTCCGTCCCCTCGTCCAAAATCTTTACAGCTCATCAAAACTTCGATCTATTAAAATAGTAAATATTGTGTTCATCCGAATTGCTCTCCAAAATATCCGGCTTTCCATCACCATTAATATCCAAAATGGCAATATCATAGGTCAGAAAAGATTGTTCGCTTAACGACATCCGTTTCCAGGGGTTTGCCTGATTACCCGGATTGATAAAAACCGCATTGGGAGCTGCTGCATTGCCTAGTGCTATATCGGGAAAACCATCGCCGTTGAGATCGCCAACGGATACGGCATAGGAGTCATCCTTGGTCTCGTCATATACCACTGACCGGGCATAACTCAGCAACTGGTCGCCAAAATAAATCAGATTCGGCTCGCCTATATTGGCCACTACAATATCCGGAAAACCATCCCGATCCATGTCTGCAATGGCTACCGTGCGCGAATTTTCTTTCCCCGAACCATAAGGAATGGCCTTGTCGAATCGAAGTGGCCCTGTTTGAAGATAAATAAAATTGGGTTGACCATCCCGATTGGCCAAAATGAGATCATAATCCCCATCGCCATCCATATCTGCTACTTCCACATCAATAGTCGAATCGTTGGAAGAACCAAAGGGAAGTGTCTTCGAAAAATCACCCTTGCCATCGTTCAGGCAAATCTCGTTTTCCCGACCCCTATTGGTAATCAATATATCAGTATCGCCATCCTGATCCAGATCAGCCAGGACAATATTTCGGGTCGGAGCATAAGGGTTGCCAAAAGTGTTCCCGGGAACAAAATTGCCCCTGCCGTCATTGATAAAAATCCGGTTGGGAGCCATATCATTTCCCACGACAATATCCAGATCACCATCACCATCCAAATCTGCCAACTCTGTCGAATAACTGGTCTCTTCTTCCATTCCCAAAGGGCGGGAAACCGTAAAAATGCCAAGGCCATTGTTGAAAAAAATCCTGTTTTGCCCCGGCCAGTGTCGACCATTAGCTACTACTACATCCAAGTCACCATCACCGTCCAGGTCACCTACATCCAAAGAAGCAGTGCGTTCTTTGTAAGTACCCAGTATCAGCCGGTTGCTGGAATTAAACGCCATTTCCTGAGCCCTCAGCCATAAAGGACCAAATAGCAATACAACAAGGAAAAACTGCTTCATAGCGCTTTGTTTTGCAACAAGATACATTTTTTAGCCTTACGGCAAAAATCGAATATCCCCCGTTTGCTGTTGTGCTACTCAATTATCCCTATTTTTGTCCAAAAGTCCATGCCCCACCTCAACGTAGAAATCAAAGCCAGCTGTCACCAACCGGATGCCATCCGCAAAATACTGCAAGAGCATCATGCCCGTTTTGTCGGAACAGACCATCAGATAGATACCTACTTCGAGGTTCCCAAAGGACGTCTCAAACTCCGTGAAGGCAACATAGAAAATCACCTGATTCACTATCAGCGGGACAATCAGTCCGGCCCCAAAACTTCTGCAGTAAACCTGTATCCTTCAACTCCGGGTTCCTCTCTCAAAGCAACCCTCTCCCAAGCCCTCGAAATTATGGTAGTGGTTGACAAACAACGGGAAATTTACTTTATCGACAATGTCAAATTTCACCTGGATACCGTAAAAGGATTGGGCTCCTTTGTTGAAATTGAGGCAATAGATGCGGAAGGAAATATTGGGAAGGAAATGCTTTTCCAACAGTGCAGCCATTACCTCAAATTGTTTAAAATCAAAGAAGAGGATTTGATTGCAGCATCCTACAGCGATATGCTCCGCAATCCAGATTGCCCTTCGACTTGAAAATGGTACTTTCAAATCAGCTCGGTGTTACAAGCAATTGTTAATGTGAAACCAATATTTTATGATCACCATCCGGTACAAATGCATCAATCCATCCACTGACTTCGGTTTCAATTGACGCGAAAAGGCCCTTTATAGGCCAGAAGACCTAAATAAGGAGCAGCATTGTATTTGAAGTAAAATAGCGTAAACTTTCTCAAGCATTTTTTGAGATAGGTTCTACCTTCAAAAGCTACATTTTAGCGCATCATTTTTTAGCTTTAACTATCGCAAAAATTAAGTTACGACCTATGCGCATAGAAAAGTTGTCCATGCTCCTCCTTTCACTCGTTTTTTCGTCCAGTCGCCCCCTTCTTGCTCAAGATCTGCCCTGGTACGATGCCACCCTTTCCTTCCCGGCACGTGCAGAATTGCTCCTGGCAGAAATGACGCTGGAAGAAAAAGTAAACCAACTTGTCAACGCTGCTCCGGCTATCCCGAGGCTGCAACTGCCTGCCTACAACTGGTGGAACGAAAGTCTCCACGGAGTAGCCAGAAGTGGCTATGCAACCGTTTTTCCTCAATCTATCAGCGTCGCAGCCTCCTTCAATCGCCAGCTTTTGGCCGATATAGGCCGTGTCACCTCTGACGAAGCGAGAGCCAAGCACCACGAATTTGTTCGCCAGGGCAAACGGGGCATCTATACCGGCCTGGATTTCTGGTCTCCCAATATCAATATCTTCCGCGATCCACGCTGGGGCCGTGGCCACGAAACCTTTGGAGAAGATCCCTACCTCACCGGCGAACTGGCAACTCAATTTATTCTGGGCATGCAGGGTGATGACCCCAAATACCTCAAAACCATCGCCACGGCCAAGCATTTTGCCGTCCATTCAGGCCCCGAAGCACTTCGACATTCCTTCGATGTGGATGTCAGCGACCGGGATTTGTACGAGACTTACCTGCCGGCCTTCAAAAAAACGGTAACTGAGGGAAAAGTTTACTCCATTATGAGTGCTTATAACCGCTTTCGCGGAAAACCGGCCTCCGGAAGTACCTTTTTATTAGAGCAGACCCTTCGGCAAGATTGGGGCTTTGAAGGCTATGTCGTCTCCGACTGCAGTGCCATCGGAGACATTTACAACAACCACAAGGTAGCCTCCACCAAAGAAGAAGCTGCTGCCATAGGACTGGTCGGTGGCTGTGACCTCAATTGCGGCAGTTATTATCTCAACCTCGTCAAAGCACATGAACAAGGCCTGGTCACCGAAGCACAAATCGATACTGCTCTCAAAAGACTGCTCCTGGCCCGTTTCAAACTGGGTATGTTTGACCCCCGGGATAGCATATCCTTTGCCCGTATTCCCTACGACATCGTTTGCGCTGATGCCCACAACACCCTTGCCAGAAAGGCAGCTCAGGAAAGCATGGTTTTGCTAAAAAACGAAGGCAACCTGCTTCCGCTCGACAAAAAAGCACTCAAAAAAATCGCCGTCATCGGTCCAAATGCAGACAACTGGGAATCCCTGGTAGGCAATTACCACGGTACCCCAAAAAATCCGGTTACCTTCCTGAAAGGCATACAAAACAAGGTTTCCCCTGCCATTGAAGTACTTTTTGCCGAAGGCGCAAACCTTGGTGAAGAAAAGTACAATTTACAAGCCATCCCTTCTGTTTATCTGCAAACTCCGGACGGAAGACAAGGACTGGCAGCTTCGTACTACAACAATCCCAACTGGGAAGGAGTCCCTGTGCTACAACGCACCGATGACAACATAGACTTCTGGTGGGAACACCAACCCATCTCTCCTCAGTTGCGCGACAACTTTTCTGTCAAATGGGAAGGCTTACTTGTTCCTCCGGCTACCGGTACCTGGGAAATCGGCCTTTACGCCAAGAGGGGCATGCACATCCTGATCGATGGCAAAGAAATAAGCAATGGGAAAGGGACCGTTCACCACGGCAGCTACGCTACCGGGAAAGTGCAGCTGGAAGCAGGAAAGAAATACCCCATAGAAGTGCGCTTTTACAGCGATGAATCCAACGCTCATGCCCGGCTGCTCTGGAGCAAAACCGACCGGGATCTACTCGGAGAAGCCGTACAGATCGCCAGGGAAGCTGACCTGACTGTAGTAGTGTTGGGACTTAGCCAAAGACTGGAAGGTGAAGGGGGCGACCGCAAAGACATCATACTTCCTGTTCAACAAACGGAGCTGTTACAAGCCATCCACGCTACCGGCAAACCACTTGTCCTGGTACTCAACGCGGGAAGTGCCCTGGCCGTCAACTGGGCCCAGGAAAACATAGCTGCCATCATCAGTGCCGGCTATCCCGGTGAAGAAGGCGGCCATGCACTCGCAGATGTACTTTTTGGCGACTACAATCCGGCAGGCCGACTGCCCGTGACCTGGTACACCTCCGTCGCCGAACTTCCCCCTTTCGAAGATTACAACATGGCCAACAGAACCTACCGCTACTACCGCGGCGAGCCACTTTATCCTTTCGGATACGGCCTTAGCTATACTACTTTCGAATATTCACAACTACAGCTTCCGGAAAGCATCCAGGCCGGAGAAAAACTCACAATTTCCGCCAACGTTACCAATACAGGATCCCTGGCCGGCGACGAAGTAGTGCAGCTTTACCTGCGAGACGAGGAAGCTTCCACTCCAAGACCCCAGGTACAACTCGAAGGTTTTGAAAGAATTCACCTCAAACCCGGCGAAACAAAAACAGTACTTTTCACTCTGCAACCCACCCAATTGTCTCTCATCAACGAGCAGTCAGAGCGGGTAATAGAACCGGGTACCTTTCGCGTGTACATAGGGGGCAGTCAACCGGATTTCCGCTTGCGCGAAAAAGGAAGCCCCGGAATAGACGGGCGGTTTGAGGTACTTGGCGAAAAGAAATTAAAAAAGTAGAAGCCGAACCAAATTTCTTTAAAGACGGATCTGTATGCAATATCATTTTTCCGGTACCACACTTGAACCTCACTCTTTGGTTGGATCAACTGAATCCCATTCATCTTTATATGAAATTAATCGTCCCCCATCTGTCTCCAATATGGCTTCCAGAAATACCTCATTACCAGCTCCGGGATGTACCTCGATGGCTATTCTATTTTTACCAGACCTTAAATGAGCCAAGGCTTCAGCGTCAAAAGTAAAAGCCTTGGCATTTAAATTCCCTGTAAAAGGTTGGGTATCAGCATTGATAGACTTTTCTCCCGGCAAATTATACCTGAATATTTCAAAACCATTGAGATATAATACATATCCACCAGTGTATCGTAAAATAGCTCTTACTGCATCCGGCTTATGATCCAGCTCGAAATCCCTGACGAAGTACTGTGTATTTTTATTGTTCGCTAGAGCATCAGCATGAGATGTAACCTTTACATAGGTAAAATCGGGCTGCGTCCATGACAATTTTTTTTCCGCTTCTTGTCTTGTTTCCCCCCAATCAACGAG
>JALQTV010000141.1 GCA_023268675.1 Saprospiraceae bacterium
ATCCGACAAAAACCCCGCTGCCAGTTGGCAGGAAGCTTTCGTAGGCCTTCAGAACCTCGCTGCCAGCTGGCAGGAAGCTCTTTACACAGATTGTTGAAATGTTTGGAGGCTTTAGCAACATTAGCAAGAGTGTTTTTGGGTTGTATTCCATGAAAAAAACAAATAAATATGAACTATAAGTTAATAAATAGTTTACCTTTGTAAAGCGAATCGTAGCAATTGAAAAAACATTGTTTAGTCGTTTTATCAAATGCAAGAATTGCGTTTCTTTTAGTTTATCGAAGCTTTGCTTTTCATTGGAAGGTGACCAATTACAAACTAAATGATTTCTTCCAAATTTCAGATTGTTATATGTATTTGGTCACTCCATTTTCACTACAACAAAAAACCAAATAAAATCAATGTCGGAGTTGTGATTCACAGCTTCGACATTTTCTATTTTAGGAAATATTGTTCCGACTTTATTTACAGAAGTGCCGTTGTTTTCAACAAATAATTGAGGGTGAAAAAGGGGTGATCGTCTCAGAGAGGGCGAGAAAGAAAGAACTTTAGGTGCGTCAACGTCAGTACCTTAAAAGAAGTCGATTTGAATAGTGTCGTCGATTTTTAGATTATGAAGCGAAGCGGCTTTACCAAGATTAACGGATATTTCTAAGTAACCTGTAGAGTTAAACAAGCACAAAGTTTCACCGACCGGGACATCGCTATAATGTTCACAAATTGATGTAATAGGGTCATAACGCTTAAAAAATATCTCGAATCTTCGACCACTCGCGACCTGTTCAAACAGTACTAAAGGGATGTTTACAATGACATTTTCATAATTATCAATATGAATAACCGACCCTCGGATTTGTGATTTGCTTAGAACAGGCTGAAGCGTAATTCTTTCTTGAATACGATGGATTTTCTCTCCGATTTCTTCAAAAGGTTTATCGGTCGTAATATGATGCACTGCTTTAGCAAAAATATCTTTCAGCGGAAATCCTCGAACCGTATCTGTAATATCGAGTCGAAAAATCTCAGTTGGCATATCTTCAAAGACCAAAGAGAAAATGCCGTTGTCGGGTCCAATAAAATAGTAGTCTTTGTGTCTTATTGCGATGAAGGATTTTGCGGTATTAATAAAATTGTTCACACTGACAATATGAATAGTGCCTTTCGGAAATGCTTTGTAAGTGTTTTTGATGATGAATGAAGCCTGAACTATATCGTAGGCGTCTATGTTGTGAGAAATGTCAACGATATTGATGTTAGGGTTCTGACAAAGTATTGCACCTTTTATTACACCTACATAATAATCGTGTAAACCAAAGTCAGTGGTTAAAGTAATAATTGCCATAGAGAGATTGTACGTTTCGTTAAGTGTTGCTCATTATTCGTGAGAAGTAATTGAGTAAACCGTTTATATATTTTCAATTACCATACAAAATTGATAAAAAGCAAGTCACGAACCTATTTTACCCTAAAAAAAGACAAAACTTTTAAATTTCTTTTCTATTGATTTTTTAATATCAATCGGAATTAATCAAGGTATTTTTAATAAAATAACTTGTATTTTGCGAGTCTTAAAGACCTAAGAAGTTTAGGTTAAAGTAGTAGCCTTATCATAATTATAGCATACATTTTAATTCTTCTTTGCGAAGAAGATTCATTAAATAATAACAACTAAAAAGAAATTTTGAGCGAAATCGAGTTAACTATTAATAGCGTTGATTTGTACGAGTTGTACGGTGACAAAGACGCTAAACTTAATATAATTAGAGCGGCCTTCCCGAATTTAAAAGTTACTTCAAGAGGGGAACGACTCAAGATTGCTGGCGACAAAAAAGATGTGCAGCGATGTAAGGGGAAGATTGAAATGATGGTTAGAAGTTTGAAGAAACATCATGCGATTAGTACGCAAGATGTTCAGGAAATTGTCGGTGGCACGAATCCTTTTGAGAATCGTATTAGCAGCCGAAATCTTGATAATGTTATCGTGTATCGTCGCAACGGCTCACCGATAAAAGCCAAGACTCAAAATCAAAGACGACTGGTTGATGCTGCAGAAACGAATGACCTTGTTTTTGCAATAGGACCCGCTGGAACTGGAAAAACTTATACGGCAGTCGCAATAGCAGTGCGTGCTTTAAAAAATCGTTTGGTAAAAAAGATAATTTTGACCCGCCCTGCTGTTGAGGCGGGTGAGAACCTTGGTTTTTTACCAGGCGATTTAAAAGATAAAGTTGATCCTTATTTGCGTCCGCTCTATGATGCTTTAGATGACATGATTCCGCACGAGAAGTTAAATCAATTCATATCTAATCGAACAATAGAAGTCGCTCCCTTGGCTTTCATGCGGGGTCGAACTTTGGACAACTCGTTTATCATACTAGATGAAGCACAAAATACAACTACGTCTCAGTTGAAGATGTTTTTGACGAGGCTCGGACCAAATGCCAAAGCGATAATTACAGGAGATATGACACAAATCGACTTGCCGAGACATCAGCGTTCTGGGTTAGCACAGAGTTTGGACAGACTCAGTGAAATTGACGGAATTGGTCTTGTTCGTTTGTCTGCTTCGGATGTTGTTCGTCATCGCTTAGTCAAACAGATAATTGATGTTTACTCAAAGATAGAGGCAGAAGAAGCCGATGTTCGTGCTAAACGAAAAGCTGAAAAAGAAAGGGAAAAAACTAAAAAAGAGGAATAGTAATATTGAAAGACTTAAGTTCATATCCTATAGGTGTATTTGATTCGGGTTTAGGAGGCTTATCTGTTTGGTTAGAATTGGTCAAGTTGATGCCTTATGAGGATATTATATATTTTGCAGATAGTGGCAATTGCCCTTATGGAAACCGTACAAAATCTGAAATAATCGACCTATCTATACGTAATAGTCAATTCTTAATAGACAAAGGGGCTAAAATAATTGTGGTCGCTTGTAATACTGCAACTGGTGCGGCAATCAAAGAATTACGAGATACATTCAAAATACCTTTTGTAGGTATGGAACCGGCTGTAAAACCTGCAGCAAAAGAAACGAGAACGAAACATATTGGTGTTTTGGCAACAAAAGGGACTCTAGAAAGTGAGTTGTTTCAAGAAACAAAAAATGCGTTTACCAAAGGTGTGACTGTTCATATGCAGATAGGTCTAGGTTTGGTGGAGATAGTGGAGAACCAAAAAATAGAAGAGAAATCAACAAGTGATTTATTACAAAAATATTTACAGCCCATGCTTGATAATGGTGTTGATAAAATAGTTTTGGGCTGTACACATTATCCTTTTTTAAAACCCGTATTCGATAGATTGCTTCCGCAAAATGTAGATCTCATTAACCCCGCACCTGCTGTTGCAAAGCAAACACTTCGACAACTTTCCAAATTTGAACTGCGAAATAATGAACCCAGAACGCCTAATTATGATTTTTACACGAGTGGTGATGAAAGACTACTAGATGATTTTTTGAGGTATATTAAGGTTAGATAAGTACAAAAATTTCCTGCATCAAAAAAGACTCAAAAAAACGCTGAAATATTTTTTTAGCTTTTTTTCAAAAAAAAAATCGAAACCCTTTTTTATATAAAATAACGTAGTATATTTGCACCGCTTTCGAAGGAAAGCAAATATAAAAGTAGCAAATTACCTATCATTGTTTGGTGAGAGGTGGGTGAGTGGCTGAAACCACCGGTTTGCTAAACCGGCGTACTTTGAAAGGGGTACCGCGGGTTCGAATCCCGCTCTCACCGCAGCAAAAAATAGTATCGGGGCATGGCGCAGTCCGGTTAGCGCACCTGGTTTGGGACCAGGGGGTCCCAGGTTCAAATCCTGGTGCCCCGACTTCTAAAAGAGTTGCAGATTAATTTCTGTGACTCTTTTTTTTTGAGTTTGCCCGATTGACAAAGGAAATGAAACCGGGCAAACTTTTTTAATGTTGAAGCAAGCTTACCTTGGCAAAAACAGCCAGGTGGTCAGATGCTGTTCTGCCTTCTATTGCCTCTCCTAAGATAGCATGTTTCAAAATATCGACTTCCGGACTTACAAAAATGTAGTCTATTCGCCTGTTTTCCTGTTCCGGCAACGTAAAAGAAGCCGTAAAAGAACTGTTGGGTCCAAAATGTGGGAGTTTAGAAATCAAATAGGCATCTTTAAGGGAAACTTCAAAGCCCTCAGTGACCATGGTTTGGTATATTTCGGTTTCCGGATCGGCGTTGAAGTCACCGGTACAAATAACCGGAAAGCCTCCCGCTATCTCATCTATTTTATTGCGCAACAGGCGAGCACTGTTTATTCTGGCATTTTTTCCCATGTGGTCGAAATGAGTATTGAAATAGTAGAAAACGGTTCCGTTTGACAACTGGCGTAATTTCACCCAGGTGACGATTCGCGGCAAAGCAGCATCCCAACCTTTGCTCCCTGCTATGTCTGGTGTTTCGGATAGCCAAAAAGTGCCTCCATCCAGTCTTTCGAAACTTGATTTTTTGTAAAAGATGGCTGAAAATTCGTTGTCAGGATCAGGGGTGGTGGAGCCGTCTGTCCGGCATACACCAAACCATTCATACCCCGGCAGGGCGTTTTGCAGGTAGTCCAGTTGCGAGCGAAAAGCCTCCTGTACTCCGACAAGTTCTGCTTCATGAAAGAGGATGGTTTGTGCCACCCGATCTTTCCTGTTTTCCCAGTAGTTAATGCCATCTCCGGGGTTAGGCAGGCGGATATTGTAAGACAGAACGTTTATGAGTTCCTGTGCCGAAAGGGGGCGCCACATTGGAAGGAAGGCTAGCAACAAAAGTAATTGTTTCATAAGGTCGGTATAAGTAGGTAATGTGTACGAATATAAAACAAATCTCTCTGGGATGAATCTTGAAAAAGGGTTAACTTAAGGATTAAAACAACCCTGCCATGAAGCATCCGCTGTATTCTTTGATTTTTCCGTTGCTGTTGGGGGCTCACCTGACTGCTCAGGACACTGGTAACAAGGTATTTTCCGCTTGGGGTCTGCAATGTACGATTCCGGAGGGTTGGATCGGGCAGGAAGCAAACGGAATCTATCTGATTGCTTCTCAGACCCTTCCTGGACTGGTTTTGCTGATGCCACATCAGACGACCCAGATGGAAGTACTCAGGCTGGAGGCAGCCAAGGGACTATCGGATCCTGCCAATGGCATCGAACTGCGTTTATCAGGCGATATTATCCCCCTCAATGAGCGTTCCATTGCTGCCCAATACGAAGGATTTTTTGCCCAGACAGCGGCAAGTGCTTTTGCGGTAGGGTTAATCAATCCATTGGGTATGGGGGCTACCGTCATGGTTATCACCCAAAGTGATCAGTATGAAGAATTTTATAAAAATTTGACCCTGGAAATCGCGCGAAGTATAACTTTTGTGGCTCCTGAAACACCGGATTGGGTGGCGATATGGCGCGAACAGCTCAGCCATTGCAGGCTCACCCGCATGGAATCCTACAACTCAGGTTTTGGCAGCGGCGGTTACAACCTGTCTGAAACCCTCCACCTGTGTCGGGAAGGCTACTTTCGGTACTTCCAGTCCTCGGGCCTCAGCATGGATACCGGCGGCGTATCCGGCTATGCCGGAGGCCAGGACCAAGGCCGGGGAAACTGGTCGGTTATAGCTGACCCCACAGGTCAGCCCATTTTACAATTATCTTTCGACAATGGCGAGACTCGTTCCTATAGAATCACTTGGGAGGCAGACAAGACCTTCCTTAACGGCGAGCGCTACTTCCGCACCTACGGCGACGCTAATCCCGACGATGGTCCTTTGTGTGGAGGGTGAACCTCCCCGCCTTCTTCACAAATACTTCCATATCTTCAGGCTTGGCAATGCTGACCCTGATGTGTTGTGTCATGTCAGGCCATTTGGTGATGAGAATGCCCTCATCTTTCATTTTGCTTACGATTGCCGGGTCAAAACCTTCCGATCTGATATAAGTAAAGTTGGTTGACGAACGCGCGTAAGAAATGCCCCATTCATCAAAAGCCCGGTAGAGAATTTCCCTGCCCTTTGCGTTTTGTGCGACACAGTATTGCAGGTGTTGCTGGTCATCCAGGGCATGAGTCGCTCCGGTAACAGCCGCAATACCTGTGGAAATTTCCCAACCAATGTGCATGCGGCGCAATGCGTCAATATTGTGAGACTGGGATAAGGCATACCCAATGCGGAGACCTGCCAATCCATAAGCCTTTGAGAAGGTCCTGCAAATGACTAGATTAGGCAATTCCTTTATCAGCGACACCATACTGCCTGCTGCTCCTTGGGTTGAATATTCAATATAGGCTTCATCGACGCACAAAAGCACATTTTGAGGAACACTTCTGCAAAATGCCTTGAGATCCCTGGTATTGAGTTCGGTAGAGGTTGGATTATTGGGGTTGCAGATGAAAACAACCTTTGTGGCAGCGCTGATGTTTTCCAGTACGCGGTTGAGGTCGATGGTTTCATTAGCTCCCAGATCGACTTTTTTGATATTGGCACCAGCAGACTTGCCATACTCGATAAGAGTGGGGAAAGAAGGCCAGGGAGTCAGAATTTCGCCTTTTTGTATGCCAGCATGCATGCCCAGCAGGCTCAGTACTTCTGTTGAACCGGAGGTCAATAGTACTTGATCGGACTGTAGGTTTTGATTTATTGCAATTTTAGTTTTCAATTCACTGATGGCATCATCGGGATAGAGCCGCGTGTTTTGAAGGCTGTTTGTGATTGCTTCCAACACCTTCGGGGAAGGGCCGTAGGGGTTTTCGTTCCAGTTAAGCCTGATGTAATCAGTTTTTGGAATTTCCGGAAAACGGACAAATGAGTTAGTTCTCTTTGTGGAAAAAAGGAGAGCGGTGGAAGCCAGCAAGCTGTTGCGTAGCATGTCCCTTCGGGAAAATGGAGCCATGGTCTTTTTTCTTCAAGATAGAAAAAAAAGAAAGTCCGGCAAAGTTTGTTTCGGGAACAAACCTGGCCGGACTCATAAACCGAGTAAGACTATGTTGCCTCGGTCAGTTTAGCTGTCGTTTTTACTGGTTGACAGGCGTAACGGTATAGATGCCGGGTTCAGCCGGAGCGTTCGGGTTAGCGGACAACTCGTCGTCGGCATACGGGAATCTTTCAGGATGCTTGCTGGCAGAAGCGATGTTGAATGGGAAAGGTACATTCATATCGTTTTCGCTTTTTCTGAGTCTTCTGGCATCGTTGAAAGGAATGTGCGTGCCAAAACCTGAGATATAACGCTCTTCGATGATTTCTCTCAGGAGTGCTTTGTCTGCAGCAATGCCATCGGGATTTTCGATGCCACCTGCATTGAAGTCCTCAGCAGTATAAGGCTCGTATT
>JALQTV010000142.1 GCA_023268675.1 Saprospiraceae bacterium
AATGCTTCACCGTATTTTCGGATGATTGCAGTTTTAACAAACTGGTATACAGGTATTTGTTCTTTGTCTCCGAGGGTGCAGGCTGCTGAACAGATATCCCATTCATCGTATTGCATGACCTCGAATCCATTATGTCGGTTTTCCTGAATCCGTATGGGGTAGAGGTGGCAGCTGACGGGTTTGGGGAAATCGATTTTTTTATCGAGCCAAGCTTGTTCTATGCCACACTGAGCTATACCTTGTTTGTTGAGGGTCATGAAAGCGCAGGCGGCGTTATCGACGAGGGTAGTGCCAAATTCGCGGGCTTCCTTGGAATAAGAAAACGGGCCATTTTCTTCAATGGCTTTTCGACCTTCGGGGGT
Source organism: Saprospiraceae bacterium (assembly GCA_023268675.1). Lineage (GTDB taxonomy): Bacteria > Bacteroidota > Bacteroidia > Chitinophagales > Saprospiraceae > JALQTV01. The sequence goes on from JALQTV010000142.1 coordinate 363, forward strand.
GAGATAGGGTTTGACAATTGGGTATATTTTTTCGAGTACTTCCAGCTCAGCTGTTTCCAGGGGTGCGCCATAATCTCCTTCCCAACAACAAGCGCCCTTGCACGCATTGAGGTTGCATACAAAATTGTTTTCCAGTATTTCTTCACTGACAATAATATTGCGGATAATAAGCATGATTTGGATACAAATTTATGTGGGTAAATATACCCGTACTTTCAGGAATAATATGCAAAAATTGTATTTTAGCGAGCAAAGTAGCAACTAAAAATGTTAATATATGAAATGGTCGTTGGCGTGTTTTCTTTTGTTTTTACCGTTGGTTGCCATACATGCGCAGCAGGAGCGGAAGCAGGCTGAGAAGGAAGTCAGGGCTATGTCCAGAGAATTGCAATTGGATGCTTCGCAAAAAAACATTGTACGTGATATACAACTGGAGTATTTCAGTAATCACCGCGAGATCGAAGGTTTGAAAAACAGTAATTACAGGCTATATCTTCAAAAGTGCAGGAATATCCGCCTTGGCATGGAAGCAATGGTTGCCAAGGTTTTAGACCAAGGGCAGCGAGCTGAGTACCTCAATAGCATTGAGGCCCAAAAATCCTCTTTGCAAGCGGAGCTTTACGAGTTGCAGAAGCAGGGAATGAGCAAAGAGCAATTGGAGTTGAGAGCCCTGGAGTGGTATCTGCCGATGGAATGAACGATCTAAATCAACAACTATAAAACCGAATTAATGGATAATCTCAAGAAGAAATTTTACGAAAAATCAACCGAGCTGAAAGGGGAGATAAAGGCTTTGTTGAAAGAGCACGGAAATGCTAAGGTAGATGAAGTAACGCTGGCACAGGTTTTTGGCGGAGCCAGAGGCATAAAAATGATGATTTGGGAGCCTTCAAGCCTGGATCCTGTAGAGGGCATTCGCTTCCGTGGTTATACCATCCCTGAGTTGCGCCAGTTGCTGCCCAAAGGAGTGTGTGGTGAAGAACCTCGTCCGGAAGGTTTGTTTTGGTTGTTGATGACGGGAGAAATTCCTACTGCCGAAGATGTCAACTGGCTGACAGGTCAATGGGCTTCCCGCAGTCATGTTCCGGATTATGTTTTCCAGGCATTAGATGCCCTACCCAAGGATACGCATCCTATGACTCAGTTTATCATTGCAATTTCGGCGTTGCAAAATGACAGCGTTTTTGCGAAGCGCTATGCTGAGGGACTCGATAAGTCTGAGTACTGGGATCCTTCTTATGAAGATACGATGAACCTGATAGCGCGATTGCCGAGAGTAGCCGCTTATATCTACCGTCGCAGCTTTCATCACGATCAGCATATCAATCCTGACTTTTCACTGGATTGGTCTGCAAATTTTGCCCACATGCTGGGGCATTCTGACGCAGACTTCCAAAAATTGATGCGTTTGTATTTGACGATCCATGCCGATCATGAGGGAGGCAATGCTTCTGCACATACGACGCATTTGGTAGGTTCTACGTTGAGTGACGCTTACTTGTCTTTTGCCGGAGGCATGAGCGCCCTTGCAGGACCGCTGCATGGCCTGGCCAATCAGGAGGTAATTGGTTGGATATTCAATATGCTTGATACCTTGGGCACCCATAGTCCGGACAAAGCGCAGATTGAAAAATATGTGAATGATACATTAGCAGCGGGCATGGTTGTGCCCGGTTATGGACATGCTGTTTTGAGAAGACCGGATCCGCGATTCATTGCGCAGAAGGAGTTCGCAGAGCGCAATATTAATGGAGATCCGATTGTAGAAGTGGTCTGGAAGATCTTTGATGTTGTACCCGGCATTTTGGAAGGACTTGGCAAGGTGAAAAACCCCTGGCCTAATGTAGATGCTCATTCAGGAGCATTGTTGGTACACTATGGCATGAAAGAATACGAATTTTATACCGTATTGTTTGGAGTTTCGAGAGCACTGGGTGTATTGGCATCTCATTGCTGGTCAAGAGCATTGGGTATGCCATTGGAAAGACCGAAATCACTGACGTATAAATGGGTTAAGGAAGAATTTCTGAAACTTTCGTAAAGAAGATAGTTTCAGCTAGCAGTACTTCACATAACCAAATTGTTACCTTTGACCGGATTATTTTTTCACCATTAAATGAAATGCAGGTATGCAAATTCCTTCCCATTTGAAGTACACTGAAGAACATGAGTGGCTTCGCGTTGAAGACGACAACATCGCTTATATTGGAATCACAGATTTTGCCCAGGGAGAACTTGGGGAATTGGTTTATGTGGAAGTTGACACCGTAGGTGAAACCATAGAAAAGAATGAAGTTTTTGGTACGGTTGAGGCTGTCAAAACTACGGCAGATTTGTACATGCCGGTAAGCGGAACCATTCTGGAATTTAATCCGGCTATTGACGAAGCTGAAGGAGATGAGCCTACTATGGTTAATGAATCTCCCTACGAAAAGGGATGGATCATCAAAATTAAAGTTTTGGATCCTTCAGAGTTGGACGATTTGATGGATGCGGCAGCTTATCAGGAATTGGTTGGATAATTTTTTTTATTCATCCACCAAAAAAAACAAACGCTGCATCTTATCAGTAGAAACATGCAAGTGATCCGGATAATTGCCTTCTTTGTTTGGACTTGTCTGATCATCATGTTGTCTACCCGGGCAAACCTTCCTTCGTCGGCAGGCCTGGTACAAGTGCCCGGGATTGACAAAATTGGCCATGCAGGCGCTTATTTCATTTGGAGTTTGCTGGCTTTTTGGGTGCTGAGTGGCAGAAAAAGAAGTACCTGGATGGTTATTCTGCTTGCTACGGCACTGGGAATCGGGTTGGAATACGTACAACTTTTGTTTTTCCCGACAAGATTTTTTGAAGTATTAGACATTCTTTCTAATATTATAGGCGCTTTAAGTAGCCTTTTAGTCAAGCGATTTTTAACACCGTAAACCTTAATCAGTATGGGTAGTGATTTTGCAATCGGTGGGAACCAACTGTTAGGACTCGTGGCACTGATCCTTGTGGTCATTGTGGGTCTCATATACTTTATGAGAACTTCATTCGCCAAGCGTTCTACAGAGGATCTCGCCTCAAAACACGATGCAAAGTCAGGAAAATCGCCAATGATAGGAAGAAATAAGTATCCCGAAGTCGATGTTTTCGGTTTGAGTGGTACTTTTTTCAACTTAGGTATGGCAGTTTCCGTTGGCTTGATCGTGCTTGCGTTCAGTTGGACCCAGTTTGAGGAAAAAATCAACATCCCTGAAGATGCTCTGGTATTGGATGAGGATATTGAAATGGAACCTCCCCGTACGGCTGAACCTCCCCCGCCACCCCCTCCGCCACCACCACCGGTGATTGAGGAAGTGCCGGAAGAAGAAATTTTGGAAGAAGAAGAGCCAGAGTTTCTTGACATGAGTGTGGAAGAGGACACCGAAGTAGCGCGTCCCGATCCCGTAGTGGATGCTCCACCCCCTCCTCCGCCACCACCACCACCGCCACCAGCACCAAAAGTGGAGGAAATTTTCAAAGTGGTGGAAGATATGCCTAGATTCCCCGGTTGTGAAGACATGGGATCTAAGCAGGAGAAGGAACAGTGTGCTACCAAAAAAATGCTTGAGTTTATCTATGGTAATATCAAGTATCCTGCCATCGCCAGAGAAAATGGTGTAGAAGGTATGGTTGTAATTACTTTCGTTGTTGAAAAAGACGGAACAGTTACAGATGCCAGAGTGGTAAGGGACATTGGAGCACAGTGTGGTCAGGAAGCACTCAGAGTGGTGAACCTTATGAATGAGAAATCAATCAAGTGGGTTCCCGGAAAGCAAAGGGGTAGAGCTGTACGTGTACAGTTCAACTTGCCCGTTCGTTTCAAGCTCGAGTAGTACCCTTCTACTAACTCCCGCGCATGAGCGCATGACGGCCAGGTTCTTTTGAATGCTGGCCGTTTTTTTTATTTTGGAATAGTTTTGTGCTTATTTGCAAGCGGCAACAATTGGCCGGGGGCAGCGTTTTATTATTGACATTTAAAGCTCCGACTTTCAATTCAGTTCCTATGAAATTACTCTTATCTGTTTGTCTGTTTCTTTTTGCAGGACTTTCTGTCGTTTCGCTTCAGGCTCAGGAAGCGAAGTTGGCTCAGCAATACTACGAGAATGGAGAATTTGAAAAGGCAGCCGTATTGTACGATAAGCTTTTCCAGGAAAATAACCGCAATGATTTCTTTTTCGAACGCTATGTAGATTGTTTGTTCTTTTTGGAAGACTATGATCAGGCTGAAAAAGCAATCAAGCGGGAATTGAAGCGAAATCCGGACAACTCAAGTTTGTTGGTGCTTTATGGAAACCTGTACGAAAGGCAATTCCGAGAAGAAGAAGCAAATGAAAAGTATGAAGCCGCTGTTGCCAGTGTGAAAAAGGACGGCTATCAGATCAATAAGTTGGCTTATGCTTTCATAGGGCTCACCAAATTTGATTATGCCATCAAGACTTATGAGCGTGGCACAGAATTGCTGAAAAACGAAGAAATTTTCTCTTACAGTTTGGCCGAGCTGTACCGCAGAAAGGGAGATGCTCCTAATATGATCCGTTATTACCTGAAAAGCCTGGCCCAAAACCCCAAAAGAGAAGATCAGATAAAGACCATTTTTCAGCGTTTTTTGCAGGGTGAAGAAGACTATGCAGAATTGCAGCGGCAACTCTATGCCAATATTCAGGCCGATGGGGAGTCCACTTTGTATCCGGATATGTTAGCTTGGGTATTTATTCAGCAAAAAGATTACAAAAATGCTTTCAGGCAGATGCGGGCTTTGGATCGTCGTTTGCAGGAAGACGGCCAGCGTGTTTATCGACTGGGCCGCATAGCAGCCAATGAAGGCGATTATGATGCTGCTATAGAGGCTTTTCAATATGTTTATCAGAACAAGGGACCCAGTTCAGGCTATTACATCGAGTCTAAGCGCCTCAGTATGTTGAGCAAGCGAGAGAAAATAGTTCGTGGATTCCAATATACACGGGAAGACCTATTGGTGTTGGAAGCTGAATATGAGCAGTTTTTAGACGAGTTTGGCCGTTCTACGGCTACTGCAGTAATCATTGCCGAATTGGCTGATTTAGAGGCGTTTTATCTCAATGATCTGGATAAGGCTATTGCGTTGTTGGCAGAGTTGGTTGCTTTTCCAAATCTCGACAACAAGGTTCAGGCGGAGGCAAAGCTCGATTTGGGAGACTTTTATCTGATGAAAGGAGAAATATGGGAAGCTACGTTGCTTTATAGTCAGGTGGATAAAGCGTTTAAGGAAGACGTTATTGGTCACGAAGCCCGGTTTCGCAATGCCAAACTTTCGTACTTCAATGCCGACTTCCAGTGGGCGCAGGCACAGTTTGATGTATTAAAAGCATCAACCTCCCGGCTTATTGCCAATGATGCCCTGGATTTGTCGGTATTTATCATGGACAACCTTAACCTGGATACTACCAGGCTTGCATTGAAGATGTATGCGGAAGCAGATATGTTGATTTTTCAGAACAGGTTTGACGAGGCTTTTCAAAAACTGGACAGTCTTCTGCTTCGGTTTCCCGAACACAATTTACAGGATGACGTCTATTATTTGAAAGCTGAGGTATTCAGGCAGCAGCGCGACTACGAAAAGGCGACGGAGATGTACCAGCGTGTGATTGACGGGTATAGGGATGGCATCAGAGCAGATAACGCATTGTTTGCTCTTGCTGAGATATATGAGTATCAGCTGAAGGATATAGAAAAAGCGAAAGAACTCTATGAGACAATATTTATAGAATTCTCTGGTAGTACATTTGCCGTGGAGGCTAGAAAAAGATTCAGACTATTGAGAGGAGATAATTTATAAAGGAATGAACTATCTCCTCTGCTTATAGTGCGTTGGGTATTATTTCAATCGCTTCTCGTCAGAAACAGTAAGCTTGTGTCTGCCTTTGGCACGACGACGAGCCAACAGCTTTCTTCCATCCTTGCTTTTCATCTTGGATCTGAACCCGTGTTTGTTTACTCGCTTCCTTCTGGAAGGCTGATAAGTCCGTTTCATAACATTAATTTTTCACCTTTTAAAAAAGTGGGACGAAGATACACTTTTTGCTAGTATTCGTCCTAACAATTTATCTTTTTTTATTGATTTTTATACTTATATGGTCATGATATCTTTTTCCTTGACCACGATAAGTTTGTCGACTCTTTCATTGAAGGAGTTGGTGATATCCTGGATGTCTGTTTCCAGTTTTTTGCCGGCATCTTCAGGCAATCCGTCTTTTACTGCTTTTTTGACGTGTTCCATTGCATCTCTTCGTGCATTGCGGATGCTGATTTTTGCTTCTTCACCCAGAGATTTTGCTTTTTTCACAAGATCTTTCCGGCGTTCTTCTGTCAATGGTGGGATGCTGATACGAATCAATTCCCCGTCATTCATGGGTGTCATGCCCATATTGGATTCGAAGATAGCCTTTTCGATTGGGCCCAGCATGTTTTTTTCCCAGGGCTGTATGGTGATGGTTCGGGCATCTGCAGTAGCGACATTGGCGACCTGATTGAGGGGAGTGGGGCTTCCGTAATAGGATACCATTACACCACCCAGGACTGCCGGCGATGCTTTGCCGGTTCGAATTTGTGACAGTTCATGGTTCAGGTGCTCTATGGCTTTTTCCATACTTTCCTGAGAATGGGAGATATATTCATTCACATCATTCATAAGCCAGTTTTTTTTGGACTAGAGTGCAAAATTATCCAATTTATTCAAATTACTCATTATTGGCTCCAACATATCTCAAAACGAGATATACCAGCATAACCAACGAAGACAGTGCTGCCGATACATAAGTCATGGCTGCCCACCAAAGGGCATCTTTGGCACCGGCATGTTCGGATCCCTGCATGATTCCGCTTTTGTCGAGCCATGCCAGTGCGCGATTACTTGCATCGAATTCCACTGGGAGGGTGATCAGGCTAAACA